>JBDHRZ010000057.1:0-11866 GCA_039807845.1 Rhodoferax sp. | reverse complement strand
GCCTCAGGTCTGTCCCGCAAGGATCAGGTTACCAGGCAGATCTTGAGCATGTTGGTGCCGCCGGGGGCACCCATGGGTTCGCCGCAGGTGATGGCGTAGACGTCGCCGGTCTGCACGATGTTGCGCGATTTCAGGTGGTTTTCGGCCTCCACCAGCGCGAGGTCGCGCTCAAGGCTGCCGTCGATCAGCAACGGGCGCACGTTGCGGTACAGGGTCATCCGGCGCTGCGTGGCCACGTGCGGCGTGAGCGCGTAGATCGGGATCCGGATCAGGTGGCGGCTCATCCACAGGGGTGTCGAGCCGCTGTCGGTCAGCGCGACGATGGCCTTGGCGCCCATGTGATGGGCCGTGAACAGCGCACCCATGGCGATCGACTGGTCGATGCGCTCGAACGTCTTGCCCAGGAAGTCGGCCTCGAAGTTGACCGCCTCGTGCGACTCTGCCGCATGGCAGATCTTGGCCATCTCCTCCACCGTCTCCAGCGGGTACTTGCCGGCTGCGGTCTCGGCCGAGAGCATCACCGCGTCGGTCCCGTCGAGCACCGCGTTGGCGACGTCGCTGACTTCGGCGCGCGTGGGCACCGGGTTGGCGATCATCGACTCCATCATCTGGGTGGCCGTGATCACCACCTTGTCGTGCTCGCGCGCGAGCTTGATCATGCGCTTTTGCAGCGCCGGCACCGCGGCATTGCCGACCTCCACCGCCAGGTCGCCGCGCGCCACCATGATGCCGTCGCTGGCCAGCAGGATTTCGAGCAGCCTGGGGATCGCCTCGGCGCGCTCGATCTTGGCGATCAGGCCCGGGCGGTGATTCTGGTCCGCCACGGCCACGTTGCACAACTGGCGCGCCATCTCCATGTCGGTCGCGTTCTTCGGAAAGCTCACCGCCACGTAGTCGGCCTTCAGGCCCATCGCGGTGCGGATGTCGTCCATGTCCTTCGCGGTGAGCGCAGGAGCGGTCAGGCCACCACCGAGCCTGTTGATGCCCTTGTTGTTGGACAGCACACCACCAATCCTGACCCGGGTGTGGACCGCCTCGCCGCGGATCGCCTCGACGTGCAGCACGATCAGCCCGTCGTTGAGCAGCAGGGTGTCCCCCACCTTGACTTCGCGCGGCAGCGACTTGTAGTCGAGCCCCACGGCCTGCACGTCGCCGGGTTCGCTGCGCGCGGCATCGAGCACGAACTCGGCGCCGGAGGTGAGCAGCACCTGCCCTTCGGCGAACGTACCGACGCGGATCTTCGGACCCTGCAGGTCGGCCATGATGGCGACTTCGCGCCCGGCCCGTGCGGCCGCCTCGCGCACCAGTTGCGCGCGCGCGATGTGGTCCTGCGCCGCCCCATGACTGAAGTTCAGCCGCATCACGTTGACCCCGGCGCGGATCATCTGTTCGAGCAAATTGGGGTCGCTCGACGCCGGCCCGAGGGTGGCGACGATCTTGGTGGCGCGGCGGATGGCCATGGAATGTCTCTCTCTGATTGTTTCGCGCGATTCTCCCATCGATTCGACGCGCGACCGGGCCAGGGCGCACTCGGCGCCTGTGACTCACTGCATTTTCAGCCCTGTGCGCGGCACCCGAGGGCGGGCGAGCGGCGGCTTCTCGATCGGGTGACTGGCTCAGCCCTGTGCGCGGCGCGCGAGGATCTCGAACGCCGGCAAGGTCTTGCCTTCGAGCACCTCGAGGAAGGCGCCGCCACCGGTGGAGATGTAGCCGATCCTGTCCCCGATGCCGTACCTGGCGATCGCCGCCAGGGTGTCGCCACCACCGGCGATCGAGAACGCCTGGCTGTCGGCAATCGCACGGGCGATGCGCCTGGTACCCGCTTCGAACGCCGGGAACTCGAACACGCCGACTGGCCCGTTCCAGACGATGGTGCCGGCGGCTTCGAGCTGGGCGGCCAGTCGTGCCGCAGTCTGCGGCCCGATGTCCAGGATCATGTCGTCATCCTGCACGTCGGCAGCGGCCTTGACGGTAGCCGTGGCGTCGCTCTTGAACTCCCTGGCCGTCACCACGTCGGTCGGGATCGGCACCGCGGCGCCGCGCGCGCGCATCGACTCGATCACCGCCTGGGCCTGCCCGACGAGATCGGGCTCGGCCAGGCTCTTGCCGATTGGCAGGCCTGCGGCGAGCATGAAGGTGTTGGCGATGCCGCCACCGACGATCAACTGATCGACCTTCGCGGCGAGCGACTGCAGGATGGTGAGCTTGGTCGAGACCTTGGAGCCGGCGACGATCGCCACCAGCGGCCGCTTCGGGTTGCGCAGGGCCTTGGTGATGGCGTCGATCTCGGCCGCCAGCAAGGGGCCGGCACAGGCGACCGGCGCGAAGCGGGCGATGCCGTAGGTGCTGGCCTCGGCGCGGTGCGCGGTGCCGAACGCATCGTGCACGAAGATGTCGCACAGCGCGGCGAGCTTGCGCGCGAGCGTCTCGTCGTTCTTCTTCTCGCCCACGTTCAGGCGGCAGTTCTCGAGCATCACCAGTTGGCCCGGCGCCAGCGGCTGCCCATCGAGCCGCACGCCGTCGACCCAGTCGGCCACCAGCGGCACGGTACGCCCGAGCAACTCGCCCAGGCGTCTGGCCACCGCAGCCAGCGAGTCGGCGGGAGAAAACTGGCCTTCTGTGGGACGGCCCAGATGCGAGGTGACCATCACCGCGGCACCAGCCTGCAGCGCCATCGCCACGCAGGCCACCGAGGCGCGGATGCGCGTGTCTTCGGTGATGTGGCCGTGCTCGTCCTGCGGCACGTTCAGATCGGCCCGGATGAACACCCGCCTGCCGGCGACGGCACCGCTGGCACACAGATCGGAAAAACGGATGAATTCCATGACGAGTTCCCCCTGGCTATCACGATCCGTTGATTGTAGATTTCGGCTCCGCCTGGACTCGACCCGGTCAGCGCTGGACCCACCGGCACCGCCGCGCGCCGCCCGTTGCCGCCGACGGCCATCCGGTCACCATGCGGCCCCGGCGGGGCCCCCGAGTGCGGTGTGTCGCACCAGCGCCGCGTCCCGCCTTCAGCGGCAGGCGGCAAACCAGTCCATGTCCTTGCGGTACAGGTTGGTCTGCACGTCGGCCAGGCCCAGCATGGCGTGGAACAGGTTGTCGTGCGACAGCGGCCGGTCCGCCTGCTGGCGCAGGCACTCCAGGCGCAGGCCCAGCCGCTGCGCCATCGGCTGCGAGATCCAGCTGAGCATGGGCACGCGGGTCTGGGTGCCGGGCGCCAGCATGTAGGGCAGACCGTGCAGATAGAGGTTGTTCTCGCCCAGCGATTCGCCATGGTCGGACAGGTACAGCAGCGCAGCGTCCTGCGCGCCGCGCCCGGCCCGTGCCGCGAGCCAGCGCACCAGCGCGGCCAGCACGTGATCGGTGTAGACGATGGTGTTGTCGTAGGCGTTCACGATCTGCTCGCGCGCGCAATCCTGCAGCACGTTGCTGGTGCATTCGGGCAGGAAGCGCTTGAAGGCCGGCGGCGAGCGCTTGAAATAGGCCGGCCCGTGGCTGCCCATCTGGTGCAGCACCAGCACCACGCCGCGCGCACGGCGCTCGGCGTCGAGCGCCGCGATGCGCGCGTCGAGCCCGGCGAGCATCACCTCGTCGAAACACTCGCCCTCGGCGCACAGCCCGGGCGTCGCCTGGGCGAAGGTGTCGACGTGCGCGACGCGATCACACAGCCCCTTGCAGCCGGACTGGTTGTCGATCCACAACACCGCCAGCCCGGCGCGCTGCAGCACGTCGAGCAGGTTCTCCTGCGGCTGGTGACTGCGCTCGAACGCCTCGCGATCGAGCGCGGAGAACATGCACGGCAAGGACACCTGCGTGTTGGTGCCACACGCGCGCATGGTGCGGTAATAGGTCAGCGCCGGGCCTTCGGCGGCGATACGGCCGAGTTCCGGGTTGGTGTCACGCGCGTAGCCGCCGAGCGAGAAATTGGCCGCGCGCGCCGTCTCGCCCACCACCAGCACGATCAACGGCGCAGCCTTCGTCCGGACATACGTCGGCCCCAGGCGCGCATCGATCCCGATCGGCTGCACCGTGCCGCTGACGCGCGTGAGCCGGTCGGAAGCGAGCTTGCCGGAGGCATACAGCGTGTTGAGCGGATTCACCAGGTAGCGCACCTGCTTGTGATTGCGCATCAGCGATGCCAGGTCCTGGAAGGCGAGCAGCGTCACCGCCAGCAGCACCAGCGCGGCGAGCAGCGCGGCGCCCAGGTTGCGCAGCGCCTGGGCGCCCCAGGGCCGCAGCGGGATGGGCTGGCGCAGCAGCCACCAGCCCGGCAGCAGCGCCAGCACACCGATGCTCAGCAGCAGGCGCCAGGACAACAGGTCACGCACTTCGCGCGCGTCGGTGTGCACGACGTTGGCCATCATCGTCGCGTCGATCACCGCGCTGTATTGCCACATGAAGTAGGAACTGCCCGCGGCGATCAACAGGAACAGCAGCAAGGCCGGCTTGAGCAGCCAGCGCCAGGCCAGCAGGCTCAGCAGCACGACCTGCGCAGCGACGATCCCGACGAACAGGGCGGCGGCGAACAGCACGCCGCGTCCACCGGCGAGCTCAGGCAATGGCCAGACCGCGTGCCACAGGGGCAGGTTGCCGACCGACGCCAGCCAGACGCTGACGAGCAGGATCGGCGTGACGGCCCGCCACGGAGCATGGCCGGCATCCGCCGGGCGCTGCGACGCCAGCACCAACATCAGTCGTCGGCGCGCGCGGGCCCGAACCGCACGCCCGGCACGATCGTCTGCCCGCGCAGGAACTCGGCCACCGGCAGGCGCCTGCCGCCGGCACGCTGCAATTGCAGCAGCCGCAACCGGCCCTGTCCGCACGCCACCGTGATGCCGGCCGGATCGACGGCCAGCACGCTGCCCGGTGGCGACCGTGGTGCCGGCGAGTCGGGCACGACCTGCGCCCGCCACACCTTGAGCACCTCGCCGGCGAGCATCGTCCAGGCGCCCGGCTGCGGATCGAACGCGCGGATGCGCCGCTCGAGTTGCGCCGCGTCGTCGTTCCAGTCGATGCACGCCTGCGCCTTCTCGACCTTCTGCGCATAGCACACGCCGTCAGTCCTCTGCGGCTGCGCCGGCAGCGGCCGACCCGATGCGGCCTGCGCCAGCGCCTGCACGATCAGTTCGGCGCCCAGCGTGGCGAGCCGCTCCTGCAGGCTGCCGGTGCTGTCGGCCTGTGCACCGTCGTGCTGGATCGGCTCGACCGCGCGCAGCAGCACGGCGCCGGTATCGAGCCCGGCATCCATCTGCATGATGCAGACCCCGGTCTGCGCGTCGCCCGCCTCGATGGCACGGTGGATCGGCGCGGCACCGCGCCAGCGCGGCAACAGGGACGCGTGGATGTTCAGGCAGCCGAGGCCGGCCGCGCCGGCCGCAGCGGGCCGCTCCAGCGCATCGAGCACCCATTGCGGCAGGATCAGGCCGTAGGCAGCCACCACCATCGCATCGGCGCGCGCCGCGAGGATCGCCGCGTGCGCAGCCTGCGCATCGGCCGGATGACGGCCATCCAGGCGCAGGCTGCGCGGCTGGCACAGCGCGATGCCATGCTCCGCGGCCGTTCGCTTGACGGGGCAGGGCTGCAGGCGCAACCCGCGACCGGACGGCCGGTCCGGCTGGGTGAGCGCGAGCACGACCGCATGGCCGGCACGCAGCAACGCACGCAGCGCCGGCACCGCGAATTCCGGCGTGCCGGCGAAGATCAGCCTCAAGCACGCTCCTCGCGCTGGAGCTTGCGCATCTTGGTCTTGATGCGGCTGCGCTTGAGCGGGGACAGGTACTCGACGAACACCTTGCCCAGCAGGTGATCCATCTCATGCTGGATGCAGACCGCCAGCATCCCTTCGGCCTCGATGGTGCGCGCGGCGCCGCTGCCGTCGAGCGCCTGCACGTGCACCGCGTCGAAACGCTCCACCCCGTCGTAGATGCCCGGCACCGACAGGCAGCCCTCTTCGTTGACGTGGCGCTCGGCGCTGGTCCAGACGAGTTGCGGGTTGATCAGCACCAGCGGAGCGTCGCGCTGCTCCGACACGTCGATCACGATCAGCCGCTCGTGCACGTCGACCTGGGTGGCGGCCAGGCCGATCCCCTTGGCGTCGTACATGGTGGCGAGCATGTCCTCGATCAGCGTGCCGATGCGCGCATCGACGGCCTGCACCGGCTTGGCGACCTTGTGAAGCCGCGGATCGGGGTAGCAAAGAATGGGTAGCAAAGCCATGGATATTTTTCAAAGATGTCGCTATTTTCGCCAATTTGCCCCGTCGCGTCGCGCGCACAAGACAGAAAACGTTGCCCAATCAAGGACTTGAGCGCAAAATCGCGCGTGATTTATCAAGATGCTTCCGGCCCGGCAGGTTCGTCGGCGCGCCGGCGCGGGAGTACTGCGGGACCACCAGCATGCAGCAAGCAATGACCACCAAATTGTCGACCAGTTCCATCCATATCGTCGCCGCGCTGGTGGCTGCGCTGGGCGCAACCCTCGCCCAGCCGGCGCTGGCGCAGAACTTCCCCATCACGCCGGCGCAGCGGGCCACGGCGACCCAGGTGGCGCAGGGCGGTGTGCCGCTCGGAGAACTCGCGGCCGACGCACCCGACAGCTACGTCATCAAGCCCGGCGACACCCTGTGGGCGATCTCCGGCCTGTTCCTCAAGCGTCCGTGGCGCTGGCCCGAGTTGTGGGGCATGAACCTGTCGGAGATCCGCAACCCGCACCTGATCTATCCCGGCCAGCGCCTGGTGCTCGAACGCAAGGACGGACGCGGCCGGCTGCGCATGGCCGAGAGCACGGCAGACGCCGCCCCGAGCGAGACGATCCGGGTGTCACCACACACGCGCTACGAAGCGCTCGACAGCGGTCCGCTGCCGGCCCTCAAGCCCAGCGCCATCGAACCGTTCCTGGCCGAACCGGTGGTGGTCGATGCCCAGGGCCTGAACGATGCGCCACGCATCGTCGCGACCCAGGAGGGCCGGGTGCTGCTCGCGCGGGGCGACCGTGCCTACGCGCGCGGACCAGACGGCAGCCCGCTGCTCGATGCCCCGGGCAAGCAACAGGAATTCCGCGTGTTCCGCAACGCGACGCCGCTCAAGGACCCAGCCAGTGGGGAAGTCCTCGGCTACGAGGCGCAATACCTCGGCCGGGCCCTGCTCGCGCGCAGCGAGACCACCGGCGAGGCACGCGATGCCAAGGGATCTGCCAGCAGCGCGATCACGCCGGCGACGATCGACATCGTGGCCGCGAAGGAAGAGATGCGCGTCGGCGACCGACTGCTGCCCGAGCCGCCGCGCGAACTCGTGAGCTACACCCCGCGCGCGCCGCAGGGCGACATCCAGGGCCGGGTGGTGTCGGTGTACGGCAGCGCAGTCGCCAACGCGGCGCAGAACCAGGTGGTGGCGATCAGCCTGGGGCGGCGCGACGGCATCGAACCCGGCCATGTGCTGGCGATCCTCAAGGATGGAGCCCAGTTGGTCGACAAGACCGATGCGGCCCGGGCGCTGCTCAAGCTGCCGGACGAACGCAATGGCCTGCTGATGGTGTTTCGCAGTTTCGAGCGTGTCTCGTACGCGCTGGTGCTCGACATCACCACGGCGGTCAACGTCGGCGACCGCCTGGTCAGCCCGCGTTGACGGCGGCGCAGCCGGCGCCATTGCAGCCAGCGCCACGGGCGACTGCGGGAACGCACTTCACGCCTGCAAGCCCTGCGCATGGACCGCGCCGAACTCGCGCACTGGCTGCGCCTGACCACTACGCCCGGCGTCGGCAACGCGAGCGCGCGCATCCTGCTCGCCCGCTTCGGGCTGCCTGAGGCGATCTTCGCGCAGGGCACGCCGGCACTGCGCGCCGTCGTGGGCGCGGCGCGCGCCGAGGCGCTGGCACGCCTGCCCGAGGACTGGGAGGCCCGGCTGCAGCGCAGCTGGGACTGGCTGCACCCGCCACCCGCCGAAGGCACGCCGGACGAGGGCATGCGCGCCGTGATCACCCTGGCCGACCCGCGTTACCCGCCCGCGCTGCTGGCCATCGAAGACCCGCCGATCCTGCTGTACGCGCACGGTGCCCGCCGCTGGCTCGCGCCCGGCGCGGCACACAGCCGCGGGCTGGGCCTGCAGCGCTGCCTGGCGGTCGTGGGCAGCCGCAACCCGACCCACCAGGGCAGCGAGAACGCACGCCGGTTCGCAGCCGCGCTGGTGCAGGCCGGCCTGTGCGTGGTCTCGGGCCTGGCCCGCGGCGTGGATGGCGCGGCACACACGGGCGCGCTGGATGGCGCGTCGGAGTCGAGCGACGGCCCGCCCACCGTGGCGGTGGTCGGCACCGGACTCGACCGCGTCTACCCGAAGGGCCACCTGCCGCTGGCGCGGCGCATCGCACGCGAAGCCTTGCTGCTGAGCGAATACCCGATCGGCACGCCACCACTGGCGGAGAACTTTCCGCGGCGCAACCGCATCATCTCCGGCCTGTCGCTCGGCACGCTGGTGGTGGAGGCGGCGCTGCAGTCCGGCTCCCTGATCACCGCCCGGCTGGCGGGCGAACAGGGCAGGGAAGTGTTCGCGATCCCGGGCTCGATCCACGCCAGCCAGTCGCGCGGCTGCCACGCGCTGATCCGCCAGGGCGCGAAACTGGTCGAATCGGCGCGCGACATCCTCGAGGAACTGCCCGGCGGCGGGCCGGCCCCGGGCGCAGGCGATCGCGCGGCCGGCGCCGCAGCAGACGCCCAGCCGACGCCGGCCGTCGATGCGGCCAGTGCGGCCCTGCTGCAGGCACTCGGATACGACCCGGTCGGCCTGGACGCGCTGCAGGCACGCACCGGCATCGACACGCCACGGCTGCAGGCGCAGTTGATGGAACTCGAACTCGCTGGACTGGTCGGTCGCCTGCCCGGCGGACTGTTCCAGCGCATCGCCGGGGCGTGAGGGCGGCTCCGCCGGAGCTGGCTGCACTGCGGCACCCGCCAGACTGCGCACCACGCTGGCGCCGCCGCGGCCGCGCTACGGTTGTTCGAGCCGCGCTCAGCCCAGCAGCCGCTCCGGATTGGCCTCGATCTTGGCCATCGCGTCGCGCGTCGCGCGCACCGTCAGGGCTTCTTCCTCCTGCGGCAGCAGCAACCCGGCCTGCAGGTAGGCGGCCAGTCGGCCGGCCTGGATCAGGTAACTGTGGCCCTCGGAGGAGGCGAACAGGTTGAGTTGCTTGCGCTCGCTGCGCCAGACGAACTGCACTTTCGTCACGCGGTTGTTGTGGTCGAGCGTGAACCAGGACCCCAGTTCGATTTCGTTGGCCCAGGCCAGCATCGCGTTGCTCGGCTTGGAGCCGCCGTTGGTCACCACGTCGATACTGGCCGGGTCGATGCCCAGCATCAGTTCGATGCTTTCGGCGTCCAGCGGCAGATCGCCCATGCCGTCTTCGCTGACGAAATCCTCCAGATTGGCCAGCCGCTTGGCGAGCGCGTCGATCTTGGCGGCCGGGATGGCGTCCGTCTTGGACAGGAAGGCGTCGGCCAGCGTGTCGCTGACGGTCTTGATGTGGATGTCCTGCTGGCTCGGCGCCATGCCGAGCATCGTCATGCCGGCGCGCAGGCGCTGCAGCAGCTTGGGCAGGCTCTGGATCACGCGCGTACGGTCGGCCCGGTCCGGCTTGGCGCTGGCCGCCCAGACCAGTTCGGACGAGGTGCGCTTGAACTCCAGCGTGTCGGCGTGCTGCGGCCCCTTGCGCACCGCTGCCACGGCCAGCACCTCGGCCCACACCTTGAAGAGGAACACGCGGATCTCCTCGCGCACCGGGATGTCCTTGAGCATGTTGCGCATCTCGATCGTGTACTGGATCGTCAGCGTCTCCTTCTGCTCGACCTGCTGGGCCACGCTGGCGACCTTCTGTGCCGCACCGCTGCCACTGAGGAATTTCTGCAGGAACTTCTGGAACTCACCGTACACCAGTTCGTACACGCGCTTGCCGGTCTCCGGGTACTGCTCGATCACCTGAACCACGCGCTTGATCTCCTTCTCCAGCGGCCCGCCCTGGATGCCGCTGGCGTCGAAGCCCAGCACGCACGAACCCATGCGGTCGATCAACTGGCGCGCGGGATGGACTGCGGAGCCGAAGAAGTCCGGCTCCGCCAGCGCGACGCGCAGCACCGGCATCTGCAGGCGCGCGAACCAGACCCGGATCGACGGCGGGATGCGGTCCTCCTGCAGAATCGCCTGGAACATCAGCGCGACGATCTCGATGGTGGCCTTCTCGCTCCTGGTCTCGGCCTTGTCCTTGAGCTCACTGGTCTGCTGGCGCAGGCGGCCGGCCAGTTGTGCCACCCCGACCGCGCTGTAGTCCTCCACCATGGTGACCGCATCGCCCGCCACACCCGGGGCGGCACGCCCGGGCATCAACGCGGCAGCCAGCGCCGGCGAGGCCGGCTCGTAGTGCGTGCCCCCGAATTCCGGCCCGACGCGGCCCACCAGCAGCCGCTTGAGTTGACCCAGCACCCCCTGCGCCCGGCTGCGCGCGCGCGCCAGCGGCGTGGTCGTGGTCATCATGCGGGTTTCGTCGTGCGCCATTGCGCCACCGACCGCACGTGCGCCGCTGGCCGGGATGAACCCGGCCTGCTGCCCCTCGGCCTCGAAGCCGCCGCCGCCACCCATGCCGGGCTGCACGCCATGGCCGCCGCCACCCGCGCCCAACTCACGTCCGTACGCAACTCCGCCATACCCCGGTTCGACCGCATGCGCACCACCGGTGCTCGGATAGCCGCTCATCGGCTCGGTCATGTCGGAAGCCAGGCGGGTGCTGGGGAACGGCCTGGGTGCGCCGGACTGCGGCAGCGCGCGCTTGACCCGGTCCTTCAGATCGATGGTGGGCATGACGCCTCTCTCGATCAGGTCGCGATTGCCCTTCTGGTAAGCGACCTTCAGCCGTTCGGACAGCACGCCCTGCACCGTGTCGTTGACCATCGGCCAACTGCCGGCGGGCATGCCGCTGGCAGCCCACTCCTCCACCAGTGCCAGCACCAGCACGTCCGGACGCAGGATGTCCTGACGGTCGAGTTCATCGGTGTCTTCCAGGTAGCGGATGCGCAGGCGCAGGTCGTCGAGCTCGGAGCTCACCTTGTCCATCACGCGCAACACCATGCGCGAGGCCAGGATCTTGTTCTCGACCACGTCGTTGCCCACCAGCGACAGCCCGCCCAGGTCGAGGGATTCCTCCTTTGGCGGCGCCGCCTGGGGCGCCAGCGTGTCCTGCCAGGCCTTGCACGTGGCCTCGCGCCAGCGCTCCCGGTTACGCTGGTAGAAGGTCCAGGCGTCCCGGCGCGCCTGCACCTCCCGTGACGGTGCCGCCTCGTCCATCAGGACGCGCAGGTGCCCCTGCACGGCGGACGCGATCTCGCCCATGGTCCGGACCAGATCGGCCACGAACTGTTCCCGGACTTCGCCCGCGAGGCGGCGGCGTTGACTGGAAAAGGACGCAGTGGCCATGGCCCGGGCTTAGAGGCTGAGAGGCAATCCCATGCGCCCGCGCCGGGGCGGCCAAGGGCCATGAGCAAGGCGCGGCGCGCCGCCCGCACTCGCGTGCGGGCAAGCGGCGCAACGCCGCACAGGGCTCTTGGGGGCCTCGGCCCTTCGCGTAAGCCCCGAAAACGGCCCGACTCCGCGTTGCGAAGCCTCGCTGGGTCCCAGACCCAGCTTCGTTTCGCGCCTTGATTCGGGCCGTTTTCGGGGCTTACGCGGGTGCATGGGATTGCCTCTCAGCCCCTCAGACCACGGCCCCGGCGTTCGGGTCGTTCGGGTCGAGTTCCTTGCCCGCCCCGCCCTTGACCAGGTCCTCGCGACGCACGCCCAGCCACATCGCGATCGCCGCCGCCACAAACACCGACGAGTACATCCCGAAC
>JBDHRZ010000056.1:0-11919 GCA_039807845.1 Rhodoferax sp. | reverse complement strand
CAAACCGTAACTGGGCGCCTCGGCGAGCCGCACGTTGCGCGGGATCACGGTGTCGAAGACCTTCTCGGCAAAATGCGCCTTGAGCTGGTCGCTGACCTGCTGCTGCAGCGTGATGCGCGGATCGAACATGACGCGCAGCAGCCCGATCACCGCCAGGTCCTTGTTCATGTTCGCGCGCACCTGGCGGATGGTGTTGACCAGATCGCTCAGGCCTTCCAACGCAAAATACTCGCATTGCATCGGCACGATCACGCCGTGCGCACAGCTCAGTCCGTTGAGCGTGAGCATCGACAAGGACGGCGGGCAATCGATCAGGATGAAGTCGTAATCGGCCTGGACGTCGGCCAGCGCGGCCTTGAGGCGGCGCTCACGCCGCTCGACGCCCACGAGTTCGACTTCCGCACCCGCCAGATCCCGATTCGCCCCGAGCACGGCGTAGCCACACCCGGCGGCTTCGAGCTTCTCGCTGCGCACCAGCGCCTGCGCGATACTGGCCGAACCCAGCAGCACGTCGTAGATGCTGAACGCCAGCGCGCGCTTGTCGATGCCGGACCCCATGGTGGCATTGGCCTGCGGATCCAGATCGACCATCAATACGCGCTGTCCGACCTTGGCCAGGCCGGCTGCCAGGTTGACCGTCGTCGTGGTCTTGCCAACCCCACCCTTCTGGTTCGCGATGCAGAAGATCCTGGCCATGGGCTGCGTGGCGGGTGTGGCAACCAGATGCAGGTTCAATTGCCGACGGCAAGCTTGACGCCGAAGCCGATCAGGAACAGGCCGGCCAGCTTGTTCAGTACGCGCGAGAAGATGGGATTGGCACGCATGCGCTCGGCCAGGAAATGGGTCAACAACACCATCGTCAGGCAATAGGCGAAGCCGAGTACAGCCACCGTCAGCGCCATGGCGCCGAAGGTCCACAGCCCCTGGTGCCGCGCCGGATCGACGAACAACGGGAAGAACGCCATGTAGAAGACGATCGCCTTGGGGTTGAGCATGGTGATCAGGAACGCCTGGCGCGCGTAGTCCCCGCTCCGGATATGCAGCACCGGAGCGGCGCCGGCGCGCACCGACAGCATGCGCACGCCCAGCCATGCCAGATACGCGGCACCCAGCCAGCGCACTGCATGAAACGCTGCCGGGTACGCGCCCAGCAGGGCCGCGATGCCGAGCACGGACAGCCAGATGAGCAACTGGTCACCCACCATCACGCCCAGGGCCGCGGCCAGGCCACCCCGAATGCCACCCTTGCCTGTCGAGGTGATCAGCACCAGATTGCCCGGGCCGGGAACCATCAGGAACACGATGATGGCGACGATGAACGCGCCGTAATCGGCGATGCCGAACATGGGAAGGTCCTTTGGGAGCGGGTCTGCAGTGTAGCGCCTGCGCCGTTGAACCTGGAAACCGCCGCTGGATGCGCGGGACCGTGCCGAACCGGTATTGCCGTTCACCTCGCCGTCGAGGGTCATCGAAGCGGGTACCGCACGCACCCGCGCGGCTGGCGAGACGCTGGCAAGCGCTCGCCAGCGGCGTTCAGGCTCGAGCCGGCTCCAGCCAGACGATGCAGCGCTGCGCGTCCAGTCCCGGGACCACCAGTTGTTCCACGTGAAACACGCGCACCGCCTCGGGCAAGGCAGCGACCTCGTCGACGGGAAACTGGCCCTTCATGGCCAACCAGCAACCACGATCGGCCAACAACGGAGTGGTCCAGCGCACGAAATCGGGCAAGGCAGCGAACGCGCGCGCGCATACGACATCGAAACGGCCCGTCAGGCGCTCGACCCGGGCATGCAAGCCGAGCAGATTGGGCAACTGCAGCCCGAGGGCCGCCTGCCGGATGAAGGCCGCCTTCTTGGCCACCGCATCGACGCAACTGACTTGCCACTGCGGGCAGCAGATGGCCAGCACGATGCCGGGCAAGCCAGCACCCGAACCCACGTCGAGCACGCGCGCGCCGGCGGGCGCAGCGCGCCGCTCCAGCATGGTGCGCAGGGGCAGCACCACCGCCAGGCTGTCGAGCAGGTGCTGACGCAACATCTGCATCGAATCGCGCACCGCCGTCAGGTTGTAGACCCGATTCCACTTCTGCAACAGCGCGAGGTAGTCGAGCAACTGCTGCACTTGCCGTTCGCTCAGTTCCAGCCCGAGCGCAGCAGCGCCCGCGCGCAACTCCTCGGCGGGACGAGCCTCGCTCACTGGATCACTTTCCGTGCCGCGCACTGCGCAGCGGCGCGCCTGGGGAACGACTCGCCTGCGCTCAAACCTGCACCCGGCCCGTTGCCGCCGCGCCGCCGGCCTCTGGCTGACGACCGCGCAGCGCGCTGCGGTGCTTCTTCAGATGGATCAGCAGCAGCGAGATAGACGCCGGCGTGATGCCCGAGAGCCGCGACGCCAGCCCCAGCGTCTGCGGCCGGTGCCGACTCAGGATCTGGCGCGCCTCGATGCTCAGCGCCGACACCTGCATGTAGTCGAGGGTGGCCGGCAACTCCACGTGTTCCAGCACTGCGGCACGCTCGACCTCGTCCTGCTGGCGCTGGATGTAGCCGCTGTAGCGCGCCATGATCTCCACCTGCTCCACCACGGACTGACCGAAGAGCCAATCCGCCTGTCGGCGCACTTCGCGGTCGACGTCGCTGCGCCACGCGAGATCGACCGGAGCATACTGGCCGTCATTGAGCGACATCAGCGACTGGTAGCTGACATCGGGCCGGCGCAACAGATCAGCCAGGCTGTATTCGTGTTCCAGCGCCTTGCCCAGCACCCGTTGCGCCTCGACCGGCGCGACCGTCCTGGGGTTGACCCAGGTATCGCGCAAGCGCTGTGTTTCACGTGAAACAGCGTCGCGCTTGCGGCAGAACGCATCCCAGCGCAGATCGTCGACCAGGCCCAGGCGCCGGCCGGTCTCGGTCAGGCGCAGGTCGGCGTTGTCCTCGCGCAGCTGCAGCCGGTATTCGGCGCGGCTGGTGAACATCCGGTAGGGCTCGCTCACGCCCTTGGTGATCAGGTCATCGATCAGCACGCCCAGGTATGCCTCGTCCCGACGCGGCACCCAGGGTGGCGCGCCGCGGCACTGCAACGCGGCATTGACGCCGGCGTGCAGCCCCTGCGCGGCGGCCTCTTCATATCCGGTGGTGCCGTTGATCTGGCCGGCAAAGAACAGGCCAGCAATGGCGCGCGTCTCGAAACTGGTCGCGAGCGCGCGCGGATCGAAATAGTCGTATTCGATGGCGTAGCCCGGCCGCAGGATGTGCGCGTGCTCCATCCCCGCCATCGAGCGCACCAACGCATACTGCACGTCGAATGGCAGACTGGTGGAGATGCCGTTGGGGTAGATCTCGTGGGTCTGCAGTCCCTCGGGCTCCAGGAAGATCTGGTGGCTGGTCTTGTCCGCGAAGCGATGGATCTTGTCCTCCACGCTTGGGCAATAGCGCGGCCCGACACCTTCGATCCGGCCAGTGAACATCGGGCTGCGATCCAGCCCGCGGCGGATGATGTCGTGGGTACGTTCGTTGGTGTGCGTGATCCAGCACGAAACCTGGCGCGGATGCTGTTCGACCGTACCCAGGAAGCTGAACACCGGCAGCCGTTCGTTCGCACCACCGGCCATCCCGTCACCCGGCTGCTCCACGCAGCGGCTGAAGTCGATGCTGCGCCCGTCGATGCGCGGCGGCGTGCCGGTCTTCAGGCGACCCTGGGGCAGCTTCAATTCCTTCAGCCGTGCCGACAGACCCATCGCCGGCGGATCCCCCGCGCGCCCGGCCGCATAGTGGTTCAGGCCGACATGGATCTTGCCGTCCAGGAAGGTGCCCGCGGTCAGCACCACGGTGCGGCTGCGAAAGCGCAGGCCGATCTGCGTCACCGCCCCCACGACGCGCTCGCCCTCGACCAGCAGATCCTCCACCGCCTGCTGGAACAGCCACAGGTTGGGCTGGTTTTCCAGCCGGCGCCGGATCGCCGCCTTGTACAGGATGCGATCCGCCTGCGCCCGGGTGGCCCGCACCGCCGGCCCCTTGCTCGCGTTGAGGATGCGAAACTGGATGCCCGACTCGTCGGTTGCCGCGGCCATCGCACCGCCGAGCGCGTCCACCTCCTTGACCAGATGCCCCTTGCCGATGCCACCAATCGAGGGATTGCAGCTCATCTGCCCGAGCGTCTCGATGTTGTGTGTAAGCAACATGGTCGTGCAGCCCATGCGAGCGGCGGCCAGCGCCGCCTCGGTGCCGGCGTGCCCGCCGCCCACCACGATCACGTCGAATTCCTGTGGATGCATCATGTTCGCACTACCTCTTGCCGCAATCATCCACCCGGCCACGCAGGGCATGGGCAGCGTCGGGTGTGTCACCCGCAACAGGCCATCGGCCGGCACGCAGCCCCGCGCACCGGCGCGCGGGCGATCGCAGCGGCAGGACCCTGGCACTGGGAGGAAAACGGGCAACGGCGAGCCGCGGATTCTATCCACGCGCCAGCGGGCACGCACACCGGGCCCGCGTGCCCCGGCACCGGCCGGTTGATTCCACGCACGCAACAAACGCGACAAAGGGGGGGAAAAATGCCGCAATGCATCATCCGGTCGCAGCGCGGCCCGCGCCAGCCCTTGCACACTCCCGGCCTGACTGGTGAAATAAAGTGTTACTCTCACATTCACACCCATCGACGAAAGGGAAGCACTCTCATGGCAACGGACAAGGAACCAGGCAAGAAGACTGCCGCTGCGGCGCCGGCAGCCCCAGCGGGCGCCAGCAGCCCGCGCATCAAGTGGAACGTCGAACAGCTCAAGAGCTCCTACGTGAACTTCGCCAACGCCAACTCGACCCGCGAGGAAGTGGTGCTGAACTTCGGCCTGAACACGAGTTGGGACCGCAGCCAGCCCGAGGTCGAGATCGAACTGGCACACCGCATCGTGATGAGTCCGTTTGCCGCCAAGCGGCTGGCGGAATTGCTCGCCAAGCTGATCACGGAGTACGAGTCGCGCCACGGCGAGCTCAAGTAACCCGGTTGCCGATTCCCGGCGCGCCGGCATGACCGCAAACCGGCCGGCGGCGACACGCGCCCCCCCGGAGCGGCAACTGGTGTACGCTGCGACCCCGCTGATCCACGCCCGTCGATGCTTTCGCGCAACGAGCCTTCCACCCCGCCACAGGCACCCCATCCGCCAGCCAGCGGCCGGGTGATCGCGCTCGACCCCTGGGCCGCCCTGGCACAGGCGCGCACCGCCGAACAACTCTGCCAGGCCTGGCTGCCGGTGCTGTGCAGCCTGCTGCCGGCCGTGCACAGCGGGGTGATCCTGCTGCAAGACGAAGACGGCAGCTACGCGCCGGCGGCGGTCTGGCCCAGCCAGACCGATCTCAGCCACCTGGGCGACGTGGCGCAGGAAGCGCTGGTCAAACGCCAGGGGGTGGTGCGCCATGCAGCAGAGGCGCCCACCCAGCTGGCCTACCCGCTGGAGGGTGCCGGGCGGCTGTTCGGTGCAGTGGTGCTGGAACTGCAGGGCGACAACGACGACACCTCGGCCCAGGCGATGCGCATGCTGCACTGGGGCGTCGGCTGGCTGCTCGACCTGCACAACCGACGCCAACTCGGCGCGCAGGAGTCCCGGCTGGAGCGCTCCAGTTTCCTGTTCGACCTGATGCTGGCGGCACTGGGCGAAGCCGATGCCGACAAGTCCGCGCTGGCAGTCGTGAACCGGCTGGCGCAGCAATTCGGTTGCCACCAGGTCCAGCTCGGACTGGAAAAGGGCAAGACCGTGCGCGTCAGTGCCATGTCGCACTCGGCGAGCTTCGACGAGCGGGCCAACCTGGTGAACCTCGCTGCGCTGGCCATGAACGAGGCGTTCGACCAGCGTGCCATCGTGACCATTCCCGAACCGGACACCGGGGCCAGCCTGATCACGGCCGCAACCCGCCAATACGGCACCGAAAGCGGCAGCGCCGCCTTGTGCGTGGTACCGCTGGAAGTCTCCGAACGGGTGATCGGCGTCTGGCTGCTCGAACGCGACAGCCCGT
Organism: Rhodoferax sp.; assembly: GCA_039807845.1. Classification (GTDB taxonomy): domain Bacteria; phylum Pseudomonadota; class Gammaproteobacteria; order Burkholderiales; family Burkholderiaceae_C; genus CAISIP01. The sequence goes on along the minus strand of JBDHRZ010000056.1, from coordinate 5,917 downwards.
TCACCGATACCGAGCGTGACGCGCTCGAAACCCTGGCGCTGGCGATGGCGCCGATCCTCGAACTCAAGCTGACCGCCCAGGAAAGCCTGCTGCGCCACGGCCAGCGCAGCTGGCAGCGGCTGATGCGCCGGCTCACGGACAGTTCACGCCCGGGCATCAAGCTGCTGCTGGTCCTCGCCGCCGTGCTGCTGGTGGTGCTGGCGTTGTACCCGGCCGACTACCGCATCGCATCCCGGGCGGTGGTCGAGGGCGCGATCCAGCGCGTGGCAGTCGCGCCGTTCCAGGGCTATATCCGGCAGGCACCGGCACGCGCCGGCGACGTGGTACGCAAGGGACAACTGCTGGCCGTGCTCGAGGACAAGGACCTGAAACTGGAGCGGGTGCGCTGGGAGTCCGAACTCGAAGTCGCGCTGCGCAAGGAGCGCGAAGCCATGGCCAAGGCCGACCGCGTCGCCTTGCGCCTGGCCTCGGCCCAGGCCAACCAGGCGCGCGCCCAACTCGACCTGACGCTGGAAAAACTCAGCCGGGTCGAGGTGGTGGCGCCGTTCGACGGCGTGGTGGTGCGCGGGGACCTGTCGCAGGAGTTGGGCTCGCCGGTGGAACAAGGCAAGATCCTGTTCGAACTCGCGCCGCTGGATGCCTGGCGCGTGATCCTCAAGGTCGACGAGCGCGACATCGCCCAGGTCAAGACCGGCGAGCCTGGCGAACTGGTGCTGACCAGCCTGCCGGGGCAGGCCTATGCACTCACCGTCCGGCGCGTCACGCCGGTTTCGGTGGCCGAGGAAGGCCGCAACTATTTCCGCGTCGAGGCCGCGCTGACCAACGTGGCAAGCTCCGGCGCCGTACCCATGCGCCCGGGCATGGAGGGCATTGCCAAGGTGCGAGCGGGCGAGCGCAGCCTGTTGTGGATCTGGACGCACCGCTTCACCGACTGGCTGCGGCTCAAGACCTGGGAGTGGATGCTGTGAACGCCCACCGCCCGATGCGTTGCCCGCGCCGCGCGCCCCGGGACCGCAGGCCGGCGCAGCGACCCTCGACACGGATCCCGAACGCCGGTCATGCCATGAACCGCACGCTCGTGAGGCAACCCCGGTCCGCGACCAAGTTTCCTCACTCCCCTTCGGCGGTGCGGATGACGTCACGGCTGGGAGCGCGGTAAGGTGCCCAGCCAGACCAGCGCCCTGCTGTCGACCAACTGGTACCGGGTCGAGCACCTGCGCCCGCGCCTGCGCGGCCACGTGCGCATCCACCGCCACGCCTACCGCGGCGAGATCTGGTACGTGATGGAAGACCGCGTCACCGGCAAGTACCACCGGTTCAATCCCGCCACGCACCGCGTGATCAGCCTGATGGACGGCAAGCGCGACATGGCCGCGATCTGGGGCCGCCTGACGGCCCAGTTGGCCGACGACACGCCGGCGCAGGAAGAAGTCATCAAGCTGCTGGGCCAGTTGCACGGTTCGGATCTGGTGCAGTGCGACGTCGATCCGGACGTGGCCGAGTTGTTCGAGCGGCGCAGCAAGGAGCAGCAGCGCAAGTTCATGAGCCGCTTCATGAACCCGATCTCGCTGCGCTTTCCGCTCTGGGATCCGGACCGGGTGCTGGTCAGGCTGGTGGCCTGGCTGCGCCCGCTGCTCGGCACCCGGGGCCTGCTGCTGTGGCTGGCGGTGGTACTGCCAGCGCTGGCGCTGGTACCGTCGCACTGGCCCGACCTGACGGAAAACTTCGGCGAGCAGATGCTGGCCTTCGACAACCTGCTCATCATGGCGCTGGTGTTCCCGCTCATCAAGGCCTGCCACGAACTCGGACACGGCATCGCCACCCGCATGCGCGGCGGCGAAGTGCACGAGATGGGGATCATGCTGCTGGTGTTCTTCCCGATCCCCTACGTCGAGGCTTCGAGTTCGTCTGCCTTCGTCAAGAAGACCGACCGCATGCTGGTCGGCGCCGCCGGCATGCTGGCCGAGCTGCTCGCCGCCGCGCTCGCGTTCTACCTGTGGATCGTGCTGGAGCCCGGCCTGGCGCGCTCGCTGACCTACAACGCGATCGTGCTGGCGAGCGTGACGACCTTGCTGTTCAACGCCAATCCGCTGCTGCGCTACGACGGCTATTACGTGCTGGCCGACTGGATCGAGATCCCCAACCTGGCCAGCCGGGCCAACAAGTACTGGCAGTACCTGGCCGAGCGCTACGTGTTCGGCGTCAAGCAAAGCGAGCCGCCACCGGCGACGGCAGGCGAACGGCGCTGGTTCCTCGGCTACGCACCACTGGCGTTCGTCTACCGCATGTTCGTGCTGTTCGGCATCGCGATCTTCGTGGCGCAGCAATACTTCTTCCTGGGCGTGCTGGTAGCCGCCTGGGGGATGATCGCCAGCCTCGGCGTACCGATCTACAAGGGTCTGTCGGCCGTGCTGACCGGCCCGCAGTTCGCGGCCCGTGCGGCGCGCGCACGCAGCGTCGTGCTGGTCACCGTGGCGCTGCTCGTGCTGCTGCTGTTCATCGTTCCGCTGCCGCGCCACACCGATGCCGAGGGCGTGGTCTGGCTGCCCGAGCAGGCACTGCTGCGCGCCGGCGGCAGTGGGTTCGTCAGCCGCGTGACGGCACGCGCGTTCGAACCGGTGCGCGTCGGGCAGCCGATCATGGAGAGCGTCGATCCGGCACTGAACTCGAGCATCGCGGTACAGCGTGCCAGGCTCGAGGAGGCACGCGCACGCTACGACGCGGCCTGGGGTGTACAGCCGGCGCAGGCCGGACAACTCGAAGAAGACGTGCGGCGCGAGCAGGCGACTCTCGAGCGTCTGCTCGACGAGGCCGCGCAGTTGTCGCTGCGCGCCGACGCCAGCGGCACGTTGCTGATCGACCGCCCCGAAGACCTGCCCGGGCGCTTCGTCAAAAAGGGCGACGTGCTCGGCTATGTGGTCGGTGAATACACGCCACTGGTGCGCGTGGTGGTGGCGCAGTCGCAGGTCGATCTGGTGCGGCTGGCCACGCGCAGCGTGCAGCTGCGCCTGGCACAGGACATCGGCACCGTCTATGACGCCCGGTTGGTGCGCGAAGTCCCCAAGGCTGGCAAGGAGTTGCCGAGCGCCACGCTGGGGCAGCGCGGCGGCGGCACGATCCCGATGGACCCGCGCAACGAAAAGGGGACGACGGCGCTCGAATCCCTGTTCGAATTCGAACTCCAGCTGCCCAGGGACGTGCCGGCCGATTTCATCGGCAGCCGGGTCCACGTGCGCTTTGCCCACCCCAGCGAACCGCTGGGCATCCGCCTGTGGCAGGCGCTGCGCCGGCTGTTCCTGTCGCAGTTCCATGTCTAGCCTGGCCGAGGTCGAACGCGCACACAGCGTCTATCCCGAACGGCTCGACGCCCGGGAGAACGCGTTCGACGGCTGGGCGCGCACCGTGGTCGGCGGCCTGTGGCACCGCATGCAGCCACTGCGCGCGCGGCTCGCGACGCTGGCACGCGAAGCGACACGCCAGGCAGAGCAGGTCGGCGCCCTGTCGGACGAGCAGATCCGGCAGGACATGCGCCGCGTCGCGCGTGCCGCGCTCGACGAGCCGGTGGCCACCGCACGCGCGTTCGCCCTGATACGCGAGGCCAGCGCACGCTGCCTGGGCAAGCGCCCGTTCGACGTGCAGCTGATGGGTGCGGCGGCATTGTTCGCCGGCAAGCTGGCGGAGATGCAGACCGGCGAGGGCAAGACCCTCACGGCCGCGCTGGCGGCCTGCATCGCGGGCGTGGCCGGGCTGCCGGTGCACGTGGTGACGGTGAACGACTACCTGGCGCAGCGCGATGCCGACGAGATGGGCCCGCTGTACCGCTTCTTCGGTCTGTCCGTCGGCGTCATCATCACCGGCCTGTCGCTGGCGCAGCGCAGCGCCGCCTACGCCTGCCACGTCACCTATTGCACCAACAAGGAACTGGTGTTCGACTACCTGAAGGACCGCGTCACCGCCGGGGGGCGCTCCAGCCGGGCGCAACTGCGCATGCGTTCGCACGTCGGGCCGGGCCAGGACAGCTCCCTGTTGCTGCGCGGCCTGCACTTCGCGATCGTCGACGAGGCCGACAGCGTACTGATCGACGAGGCACGCACGCCGCTGATCCTGGCCGAAAAGGGCGAGCGCCCGGACGACCCGGCCCTCTACACGCAGGCGCTGGCACTGGCGAGGCAGCTGCAGGACGGCCGCGACTTCGAACTCCTCGTCGCGCGGCGCGAGCTGCACCTGTCGCAGGCCGGCAAGACCCGGTTGAGCGAGTTGTGCGCCGGCCTCGGGCCGGCCTGGACCGCCGCCCACGCGCGCGAGCACCTGGTGGCGCAGGCACTGCGCGCCACGCACCTGTACCAGCGCGACCAGCAGTACCTGGTGGCAGACGACAAAGTGCACATCATCGACGAATACACCGGTCGCATCCTGCCGGGCCGCACCTGGGAGCAAGGCCTGCACCAACTGATCGAGGCCAAGGAGGGCTGCCCGCTGTCCGAGCACAACCGCACGCTGGCGCGCATCACCTACCAGCGCTTCTTTCGGCGCTACCTGCGCCTGTCGGGCATGACCGGCACGGCACACGAGGTCCGCAAGGAGATCTGGGCCGTGTACGCGCTGCAGACCATCACCATCCCGACCAACCGGCCCTGCATCCGCGAACTCGCACCGGCGCGCTGCTGCGCGCACACCGCCGACAAGTGGCCGCTGGTCGCACAGGAGGTGCTGCGCGTGCGCGACGCCGGGCGCCCGGTGCTGATCGGCACCCGCTCGGTCGAGGCGTCCGAGCAGCTCGCGCAGGCGCTGACACGCGCCGGCATCGCACACCGGGTGCTGAATGCACGCCAGGATGCGGGCGAGGCCGAGGTGATCGCGCAGGCCGGCCAGGCCGGCACGATCACGGTGGCGACCAACATGGCCGGGCGCGGCACCGACATCCACCTCGGCGCGGGCATCGCCGAGCGCGGTGGCCTGCACGTGGTACTGACCGAGTTCCACGACTCCCCGCGCATCGACCGGCAGCTGATCGGGCGTTGTGCGCGCCAGGGCGACCCGGGCAGCGCGGTGGCCATCGTCGCGCTCGACGACGCGGTGCTGCGCGACCACGGCGGCTGGCTGCAACGCTGGCTGGCACACCGCTTCGCGGACGGGCCCCCGGCGTTCTGGGTCGAACGCCTGCGCCACCACGTGCAGCGCCGCGCCCAGGCCATCCACGCCCGCACGCGGCGTGACACGCTCAAGCAGGATCACAACCTCGATACCATGCTGGCATTCGCCGGAAACCAGATATGAGCCCCAGACCGACCCTCCCCGCGCTGCTGCTTGGCTGTGCGCTCGCAACGACGGCACAGGCCGCGGACGGCGAGCACCAATGCCTGATCGAACCGAACCAGCGCATCGAGATCCGCAGTGCGGTCGAGGCGCTGATCGACAAGGTGCTGGTGCAGCGCGGCAGCGTGGTGCGCAAGGGGGACCGCCTGGTGGAGCTGCAATCGAACGTCGAACAGGCAGCACTCGCGGCGGCCAAATACCGTGCCATCATGGAAGGCAGCCTGCACTCGGCCGAGGCTCGGGTCGACTATGCGCGCGACAAGCTGCGCCGGCGCGAGGAACTCAGCCGGCAGAACTTCGTCTCCTCGCAGGAGCGCGACGATGCGGCCGCCGAACTGCGCGTGGCACAGGCCGAGCTGGTGGCCGCGCGCGACGACCGGCAGCTCGCACTGCTCGAGAGCAAGCGACTCGAGGAGATGCTGCGCCAGCGCACCTTGCTCAGCCCGTTCGATGGCGTAGTGACCGAAGTCGTGCAGCACCCCGGCGAACTGGCCCAGACCGGCGAAAGCGCGCGGCCGATCCTCAAGATGGCGCAGATACACCCGCTGCGCGTCGAGGTGGTGCTGCCGGTGGCACTCTACAACCAGGTGCGCGCAGGTGC
>JBDHRZ010000055.1:0-11960 GCA_039807845.1 Rhodoferax sp. | reverse complement strand
TCGGAACACCTCCGCCTGACGGCTGCGGTGCGAGCGCCTTGGGAGCGGCCCGGCGGCGACCCATCGGAACACCTCCGCCTGACGGCTGCGGTGCGAGCGCCTTGGGAGCGGCCCGGCGGCGCTCATGGCGCGCTCGGCTCGACCGCCCCCGGGGCACGGCGTGCGCCGCGCCGGCCGGCGCGCCCGGACGCCTGCACGTGCTCGGCGGCGCGCTCGGGCAGGGTCACCACCTCGCGCAAGCGGGGATACGGGGCCGTCAGGTGCGGGATCGCCATGGCCTCGACGAAGAACTCCTGGAACCGGGGCTCCACCGCGGTCTCGATCTTCTCCACCCGGCGCACCAGATCCTCGATCTGCGGCCGCGCGCGCTGGTCCAGCAGCGCGATGCGCGCACCGGTTCCTGCGGCATTGCCGGCCGAGCTCACCTGGTCGAGCGCGCAGTCCGGGATCATGCCCAGCACCATCGCGTACTTGACGTCGATGTGGCTGCCGAAAGCGCCGGCGAGCCGGATGCGCTCGATCGTGTCGATGCCCAGGCGCTCCATCAGCAGGCGCACGCCGGCGTACAGCGCCGCCTTGCCGAGCTGGATCGCGCGCACGTCGCCCTGCGTCACGCGCATCGCCGCGCTGCTGCCCGTGGCCGGGACCAGTTCGTAGGCGAACGTACGGCCGTCACTCTGCACGCGCGCGCAGCGCGAGGCCAGCGTGCCGTCGATGATGCCGTCGTGGCGGATCACGCCGGCCAGGTACAGCTCGGCCAGCGCCTCGATGATGCCCGAGCCGCAGATCCCGGTGACGCCGGTGTCGGCGGTGGCCTGGGCAAAGCCCGGATCGTCCGACCACAGGTCGCAGCCGATCACCTTGAAGCGCGGCTCCAGCGTCGCGCGGTCGATGCGCACGCGCTCGATCGCGCCAGGCGCGGCGCGCTGGCCGCAACTGATCTGCGCGCCCTCGAACGCCGGACCAGTCGGGCTGGAGCAGGCCAGCAGCCGCTTGTGGTTGCCCAGCACGATCTCCGCGTTGGTGCCCACGTCGACCAGCAGCGTCATCACCTCGAACAGGTCCGGGCGCTCGGCCAGCACCACCGCGGCAGCGTCCGCGCCGACGTGGCCGGCGATGCACGGCAGCACGTAGACGCAGGCATCGGGATGAATCGCAAGACCGATCTCGGCCGCGCGCAGCGTCAGTGCCTGGTCGGTGGCGAGTGCGAACGGCGCGCCGCCGAGCTCGATCGGCGAGATGCCCAGCAGCAGGTGGTGCATGATCGGGTTGCCGACGATCGTCGCCTCCAGGATGTCGGCCGCGCCGATGCCCGCCTGCTGTGCGACATCGGCCGCCAGCTGGCTGATCGCGCTGCGCACCGCCTGCGTCATCTCGCCTTCGCCGCCCGGATTCATCATCAGGTAGGAGACCCGGCTCATCAGGTCTTCGCCAAAGCGGATCTGCGGGTTCATGGCACCCGCCACGGCGACCACCTGGCCCGTGGAGAGGTCGCACAGGTGCGCCGAGATGGTGGTCGAGCCGACGTCCACCGCCAGCCCGTGCACGCGGTCGCGAAACCCCGGCCAGACGGCGATGATGCGCGTGCCGCCATGCACCGCGACCGTGACCTTCCAGCGGCCCTCGCGCAGCGCGCGCTGCAGGCGCTGCAGCACGCCGAGCTCGCACTGCAGGCCGGCGAGCTGCCATTCGAATTCGAGCGCGTCCTCGAGCCGGCGCAGGTCGCCGGAGGGATCGTGCATGTCGGGTTGCTGCACCTCCACGAAATACAACCGCACCACCGGGTCGAGCTCGATGTCGTGCGCCTCGGCCGCCTTGCGCACCACCTGGCGGTGCAACTGGCTGCTGGAGGGGACGTCGACCACCGCGTCGCCGAGCAGTTGCATCGAGCACGACAGGCGCATGCCCGGCTCCATCGGCTGGGTGGCACAGTACTCCTGCTCCACGGCGCCGAACGCAGACAGGTGCTCGGGCAGCGACTGCACGCCATGCTTGGCGAACTCACCCACCGCCTGCGTCACCTGGCAGCGCCCGCAGATGCCGCGGCCGCCGCACACCGAATCGATGTCCACGCCCAGCGAGCGCGCCGCCTGCAACACGTTGGTGCCGACCGGGAAGCGCCCGCGCCGCCCGGACGGGGTGAAGACGATCAGCGGATCCTTGGCGCCCACCGCTGCGCCCTCAGGCGGCACGGCGGCGGCGACCCATTTCGCGCCGGCCGCGCGCGGGCTCGCCCTCCGCCCCCGGCGGCGGCACCTCGCGGAACTTGCGGATCCAGCGCGCGCAATCCGGGTCGTGGCCCATCATCACGTCGGCCGACATGATCGCCTTGACCACCTCGGCGTGCAGCGGGTTGGTGATGGCAGAGGTCATGCCGGAGGCGATCGCCATGGTCAGGAAGCCGGCGTTGATGCCGTTGCGCTCGGGCAGGCCGAAGCTCACGTTGGACGCGCCGCAGGTGGTGTCCACCTCGAGCTCGGTGCGCAGGCGGTGCACCAGCGCCATCACCTGCACGCCGGCCTGGTTGATCGCGCCGATCGGCATCACCAGCGGGTCGACCACGATGTCGCTGGCCGGGATGCCGTAGTCGGCCGCGCGCTGCACGATCTTCCTGGCCACCTCGAAGCGCACGTCGGGGTCGTGCGAGATGCCGGTCTCGTCGTTCGAGATGGCCACCACCGCGGCGCCGTACTTCGCCACCAGCGGCAGCACCGTCTCGAGCCGCTCCTCTTCGCCGGTGACGGAGTTGACCAGCGCCTTGCCCTTGTAGACTGCGAGTCCGGCTTCGAGCGCCGCGACGATGGACGAATCGATCGACAGCGGCACGTCGGTGACCGACTGCACCAGTTCCACCGCCCGCGCCAGCAGCGCCGGCTCGTCGGCCAGCGGGATGCCGGCATTGACGTCGAGCATGTGCGCGCCGGCCTCGACCTGCGCCAGCGCATCGGCCGTCACGCGGCTGAAGTCTCCGGCCAGCATCTCGGCGGCCAGGATCTTGCGGCCGGTGGGGTTGATGCGCTCGCCGATGATGACGAACGGGCGGTCGAAGCCGATCACCACCTCGCGGGTGGCAGAACTGATCACGGTATCGGTCACGCTGCGGTTTCCTTGTCGAAGTCGGATAAGTCGGGTTGCGCGCCGGCCGGTGGGCGCCACGGTTCGCGCCCGGCCAGCACGCCGGATTTCTGGATGATTTCGGCCACCGTCTCTTCCTGCCGGTAGGCCATGACGTGCACGCCTGCGACGCCCTTGATGTCGCGGACCTCGTCGATGATATCGGTGCAGATCCTGCGGCCCTCGAGCGCCTGCTTCTGGGCGCCGGCCAGGCGCGCGACGATGGCGTCCGGGATGTGCACGCCGGGCACGTTGCTGCGCATCCATTCGGCAGCCTTGGCGCTGCGCAACGGTCCCACGCCGACCAGGAGGAAGACCTTCTCCAGCAGACCGAGGTCCTCGACCTGGCGCAGGTAGCTGCGCAGCCGCGGCACGTCGAAGCAGTACTGGGTCTGCACGAACTGCGCGCCGGCGTCGACCTTCTTGGCCAGCCGCTCGGCGCGGAACTCGAACGGCAGGCCGAACGGGTTGGCCGCCGCGCCCAGGAACACGCGCGGCGGCGCGGTGATCCTGCGCCCGCTCTGGAAGCGCTGGTTGTCGCGCATGTCGCGCGCCATCGCCAGCAGCGACATGCAGTCGAGGTCGAACACCGGCCGGGCCTGCGGGTGGTCGCCCGACTGCACGCCGTCGCCGGTCAGGCACAGCACGTTGCACACGCCCATCGCCGCGCCGCCCAGGATGTCGCCCTGGATCGCGATGCGGTTCTTGTCGCGGCAGGAGACCTGCATCACGATCGCGTAGCCCAGCCGCGCCAGCAGCGCGCACACCGCCACGCTGGACATGTGGCAGTTGGCGCCGCTGCCGTCGGTGGCGTTTATGGCGTCGACATAGCCGTCGAACACGCGCGCACGATGGAACACCTCCTGCGGGTCGGCCGAATCGGGCGGGTCGAGTTCGGTCGTGACCACGAACACGCCGCGGCGCAGCAGGCGCTCGAGCCGGCCCGGGGAATCGTGCCCGGGCAGGATCGGCAATGGCAAGCCGGGTTGGGGCTCGTCGTCGAACTTCATGGCCGCTTCTCTGCCGCCTGCGCGGGCGCGCCTTTCTCGCGCGCCACCTTGAGCCAGGCCGAGCGGCCCTGCAGGCGGCGATCCACCGCCACCTGCACGACGCGGATCGCCTGCTCGCCGCCCGGGATGCGCCGGCTGCCGTCGACGGCCTCGAGCCAGACGCAGCGCATCTCCGGCCTGACCTCGCAGTTGCCGTTGGAGCGCACGCCGCCGCACGGGCCGTTGCGCAGATTCTTCGGGCAGTTCATCGGGCACGCCATGCCGGTGGAACTGAGCACGCACTGGCCGCACATCTGGCAGTCGAACAGGAAACCCTTGCTCAGGCGCTCGAACGCGGCCACCGGCTTTTCCAGCCGTGCGTAGCCGACGCGCTGCCACAGCGGGTGCAGCGCCACCAGCACACGCTCGACCGTCTGATAGAGGCGCTGCAGGCCTGCGGCATGGCGCACCGACCAGCGGCGCACGGCGTACATCAGGCAACCTCCCCGGTCTGCGCTGCGCTGTCCGAGGGCGGCGCCAGCGTCTCGTCGACCCCGTGCGCGCGGATGATGCGCAGCAGGTCGGCATCGGAATAACGCGCCTCGATGCGCTCGGCCTCCGCCTGCGCCTGCGCCTGCAGGTCTTCGCCGCAGGCACGCGGCTCGCTGCGCTTCCAGTCCGACAGATAGGCGTCGCTGCCGGCCTTGCCGGCACGCATCGCGGCGCGATCGACCGCCTCCTGGAAACGCTGCGACAGCTGCACCTTGGCGGTGTTGCGGCCGGACTTGACCAGCACCTGGGCCGGCACGTCACGCCACGAGATCACGATCAGTCTTGCCACGAAATCACCACTCCTTCACTGGCGCGCTGCAGGCTGGCCTGCAGCTGGCCGTAGCCGGTCACCCGGTATTCGTACGCCAGACCGAGCCGCTCGGCGGCGCGCGCGCCCGCCTCGCGTTGGCCCGGCTGCTCACGCTGCGCCAGATAGACCAGCCGCTTGTAGTTGCCGAAATACATGGGCTGCAACTCCGGGTGCCGGTCGATGCCCAGCCCGTGCAGCACCAGGCGCTCGAAATGCCGCAACAGGAAGTCGGTCAGGTAGAACGTGCCTGGCTCGGCCCCGGCCAGCGCGGCGAACGCCGGGCTGCCGGCATAGAACTCGTAGCAGTGCGCGCCCGCGATGCGCTCGATGCCGTACTCCTGCAGCACCGCGTCGAGCCGCCCGCCGGTGCCGCAGTCGGCGTAGGCGACGAAGATCGACGCGAAACGCCCACGGCCGGCCTCGATCTTCGCCTTCACCGCGGCCGGGATTTTCTCCGGCCGGTTGTGCAACTCCGCCGGCAGGCACTGCACGACCAGGTGCGGCCAGTGGTTGATGCGCTGCAGCGCGACGATCTCGTGCGCCAGCGCCCCGCAGGCGATCACCAGGACGGCAGCACGCTCGGCCATGGATTGCCCGCCTGGTGCGTGCGCGCCCCCGCGGCTCTCAGAGCGTGGCGCCGCGGCGCGACGCGATCAGCGCCTTGGCGGTCTCGACCGCCACCCCGGCGTCGCGGCAATACGCATCGGCGCCCACCGCCTTGCCGAACTCCTCGTTCAGCGGCGCACCGCCGACCAGCACGATGAAGTCGTCGCGCAGGCCCTTCTCCTTCAGCGTGTCGATCACGACCTTCATGTAGGGCATGGTGGTGGTGAGCAGCGCCGACAGGCCGAGGATGTCGGGCTTGTGCTTTTCGAGCGCCTCGAGGTACTTCTCCACCGGGTTGTTGATGCCCAGGTCGATCACCTCGAAGCCGGCGCCTTCCATCATCATGCCCACCAGGTTCTTGCCGATGTCGTGGATGTCGCCCTTGACCGTGCCGATGACCATCTTGCCGATCGGCGGCACGCCGGTCTCGGCCAGCAGCGGCCGCAGGATCTCCATGCCGCCCTTCATCGCGTTGGCCGCCAGCAGCACTTCGGGCACGAACAGGATGCCGTCGCGGAAGTCGATCCCGACGATGCGCATGCCCTCGACCAGCGCGTCGTTGAGCACCCGGTCGGCCGACCAGCCGCGCCCGAGCAGGATACGGGTGGCCTCCATCACCTCGTCGCGCAGGCCGTTGTAGAGGTCGTCGTGCACCTGCTCGGTCAGGTCCTCGTCGTTGAGGGAGTTGAGATCCAGATCGTCTTCGAACTCTTCGGCCATGGTCAGATCCTGCGGGTGGTGGTGGAAAAGGGGATGGGCGTTCGACGCGCCCGATGGTAGGCGTCGGGCGCAGCCGCCGCTGATTGAATCGCGACCCGCGGTTGTCGGCTCACGACACGGTGGCAACCCCGGGCGCCATCATAGCCGGCGCCCGGCGCCCGTCACCCGCGCCCGTCACCCGGAGGCGTCACACTGCGGCGTCACACTCCGGCGTGGCGCACCCGCCAGCGTTTCCTACCGCTTCGGGTGCGCCCCGGCGCCCGGCCCCTGGTCGTGCCCGCCGCTGCGCTCCGCGCTCGGCGTGTGGCCGTACAGCAGGCGATAGCACTTGGAGAAGTGCGGCGGCGACTGGAAACCGCAGGCGACCGCCACCTGCATGATCGACATCGGCGTCTGCAGCAGCAGTTCGCGCGCACGGCGCAGGCGCATGTCCAGGTAGTAGCGGGTCGGCACCTGGCCGACGTAGCGCTTGAACAGGCGCTCGATCTGGCGCCGGGACACCCCCACCAGGGAGGCGATTTCATCGAGCGGCAGCGGTTCTTCGATGTTGGCCTCCATCAGCGCCGCCGCCTCGATCAGGTTTTCGTGGAACAGCCCGACCCGCGCCTGCAGCGGAATGTGCTGGCGATCCTGGTCGCTGCGGATGCGCTCGAGGATGAGCTGCTCGGAGATCGACGGCACGAGGTCGCGGCCCTGGTGCTGCTCGATGATGCGCAGCATCAGGTCGGCTGGCGCCACACCGCCGGTGCAGGTATAGCGGTCGCGGTCGATCGCGAACAGTTGGTCGCAGAAGTGCACGCGCGGGAACTCCTCGCGCAACGCCGTCATGTTCTCCCAGTGGATCACCGCGCGGCAATCGTCCAGCAGCCCCGCCCTGGCAAGCGCATAGCCGCCGGTGCACAGCGCGCCCAGCGGCACGTGGCGCTGGGCCAGGCGGCGCAACGCCGACAGTACCGCCACGCTGGTCGCGCGCTCGACCTGCACGCCGCCGACGACGAACACGATGTCGGCCGCTCCGGCATCCTGCAGCGCCACCGTCGGGCTCATCGACAGGCCGTTGCTGGCCGAGGCCGGCGTGCCATCGAGCGTCGCCAGCGTCCATTGGTACAGGTCGCGCTTGCTGACCCGGTTGGCCAGGCGCAGCGCGTCCAGCGCACTGGCCAGCGCGACCATGGTGTAGTCGGGCAGCGTCAGGAACACGAACCGGTACCTGGGCGCCTGCGCACTGTCCGGCCTGTGGTGTTCGCTCATGATGCCCCGCCAGAATGTGGCGCCCTCAATCGCGCTGCTGCGCGAACACCGTCAGCACGCCGGTGTAGCCGTACACGTGGTGGCGCGCGATCTCGCCGCCGGCAAAGAAGCCGACCAGCGGCACGTCACCCAGCGCGCGGCGCACGATCTGCAGCTCGGCGCCGGGCGCGCCGAAATGCGACCCGCCGCGTGCGCAGCAACTCACGTAGATCGCACCCGCGATCGAACGCGCCGGCTGCGCGCCCGCTCCTGCCTCGGCGCCGCCGAGGGCCGCGACGGCCTGCGTGGTGAGTTCGAGCGGCTCGAGCTCTTCGCGCACCTCGGCGCAGATGCGCACCAGGTCGGCGCGCGCCGCGGCCACGTTGCGCTGGCAGAACGCCAGCTGCATGCCGCTGGCCACCTGGTCGGCGATCGCGATGCCACGGCGCACCGGATCGAGGCCGAGGATGTGGCGCACCACCACGTCGGGGCCGAAGTCGCCGCGCCGCAGGGACTGCGCGCCGTCCCCGTGGCGCTGCTGCAGCACGCCGACCAGGGTGGAGCGGATCGCCTGCAGGGCCTGCTGCGGCTGCTGCAGCGAGACCCCGAGTTCGTCGAGCAGGACGTCGAGCGCCGGCACGCCATCGATGCGCAGGATCAGGTTCTGCTCGGCCTCGGTCACGCGGCGCAACCCCGACAGCGGCCGACATCCCTGGCTGACGCGCGAAACCAGCGGCACCTGCGGGCCGAACGCGACTCCGCTCAGGCCGCCACGAAACACCCCGCCGGCAGCCCCCTGGCCGCGCATGTTGCCGTCGCCGCCGGCGGCAAACTGCACGCTGCCCGACCGGCTGGCCGACAGGCCGCCGAACAGGTAGCCGGTGCTGGTGCGGCCGGCCATTTCCTGCACCAGTTCCGCCACATCGGGCGTGGACGGATCGGCGTGCACCAGCGCGGTGGCCGCATCGAAGGCGCCGCCCAGCGGCGCGACACCGGAGAACACGCGGTACTGGTCGACCGGCAACTCGCACAGCATCAGCGCCAGCGCGGGCTCGTCGATGTATTCGGCGTTGCTGGCCAGCACACCGACGCCGACGGTACCGACCCAGTCGGTGACGGTCGGCAAGGCCGCGCCCAGGTGGTCCAGAATGTCCTGCGCCGACTGCGCGTAGTGGTCGGTGAGGTAGAGCAGCGCCAGCGTGGGCGCCTTCACGTATTCGGGCAGCGCCAGCCGGGCCCGCAACTGGGCCAGCACCAGGCCGGCCGCCATGGTCCAGTCCGGGTGGGTGGCATGCGCATGCGCGAACAGGCGCATGCTCAGGTCCGGTGCGCGGGCTTTGCGCGTTTCGCGCTCTTGCGCGCCGGCTTGCCCACACCGGCGGCCTTCTTGCCCACCTCGACGGCCTGCTTGGCCAACTCCACGCCAACGTTGCGCGTGGCATCGAACGCGGTCTTGCGGGTGGCATCGAGCAGCGCGCTGCCGGCGATCTGCTGGAACTGCTGGGTGAGCGAATTCCACAGCTGCAGCGGGTCGATCAGGCTGCCCTCGGCCTTCGCCGCCCTGGCCTTGCCCTTGCCGGCCGCAGCGCCGGCCGCCGTGGCGGCACCGGACAGGGTCTTGGCAGTGCTGGTGGCCTTCTGCACGCCGCTGGCCACGGTATCGGCCGCCTTGAGCTTGAACGCATTGGCCAAGTCGCCGATGTTGAAGTTCAGGCCCTTGAGCGTGGCCAGGGTCATCTTCTGCACCTCCAGTGCCTGGATGGTCGCCCCCAACGCGCGCGAATTCTGCTCCAGCCAGAAATGGACCGCGCGCAACTCCTCGATGCGCTTTTCCAACTCCTCCACGTTCAGCGACGGCGACACCCAGTTCGCCAGGTTGGGGATCTGGGGGATCGACTGCGACGCGCCCTTCGCCAGGTTCTGCAAAAAATCGAACCCCGGCACGAACTTGCCGAAACCCTCGCTTTTCGTATCGCCCATGTCAGCTCCTGCTTGCCCGGCCAGGATCGGCCTGCCGACAAGCTTAACGCAATGCACCGGCGCTGGCGCAGTGTTTCGCACGGTTGGGTACTTGTGGCAAGTCGCCAGACGGCCTGCTGCGCCACGCATTGCCGCCGGCACGCCCGACCTGCGCCGGCTGCCGCGGTGCGCTCAGTGCCCGTGCGCCGGCGCGCCGGCGGCAACCGGCGCACTCACTTCGATCCGGCGTTCGCCGCCCTTGGCGTCCCTGAACACCAGCGTCAGCGCGACCGTGCCGCCCTTGGGCAAGGGAGCCTTGAGGTCCATCAGCATGACATGGTAACCACCGGGCTTGAGCTCGACCGGCTTGCCCGCCGGCAGCGCCAGCCCGCCGTCGATGGCGCGCATCTTCATGACACCACCGTCCATCTTCATCTCGTGCACCTCGGCCACCCCGGCGACCGGGCTGCTGACGCCGACCAGCCGGCTGTCCTGCCGGGCGGTGAGGGTCATGTAGGCACCGGTGGCACTCTGGCCTTGCACGGAAATACGCACCCAGGGGTTGCGGATCTCCACCTCCTGGGCCAGCGCCGCACTCGCCAGGCCGACGAACAGTGCCGCGAGCGTGACACCCTTTTGCATGAACATGTTGACTCCTTGCTGTCGAAAGTAACGAACCCTGCGACGTGGCAGGGCATGCGCTCGGCACGCTGGCTTTGCGCCTCGCCGTAAACGCTTCCGAGTGCTCATGAACAAACGCAGGGCCATTCCCGCGTTTCCACGCACACCCTCCCTCGGGGGGCCTGGCGAAGCCAGGACTGGGGGCGCTCGAGTACCAAACGGTGCGGAACACTGCACGGGTTCCGGGACCGGGAAGGGGAGGGCGGGACGTCGCGGCACCGCAAGTCGGCACCGGCTGTCGCCCCGGGCCTTCAATTCAATAGCGCGGCGGCGGACCGCGAGCGGGCAGCGGCGGCGCGCTGGGCAGCGGCGTGCGCTGCGCCTCGCCAACGACCGACAGGGCCACGACCGGTGACGGCGATTGCCCCTGCCCGGCCTGCCAGGGTGGTGGAGCGCCAGGGACGATGCACAACGGGCAGGACGCGAGCCCGTCGCCGAGCGCCCGCGTGCCACCCTGGTCGACATCGACGAGATGCGACAGGCCGGCGCTGGAACACACTAGTTGCAGATTCGGCGGCCGCACCAGCGGCGTTGCCGCGGCCGCACCCAGCGCCAGCACGAACCACACCAGCACCAGACGGGTGAGCGAGCGGCACGGCTGCAACGGCGACATGGTGCCGATTATGGCCCCCGGCACGGCGCCAGCCCGATGGCCCCCGGTTACGCCGGGCACCGGCACGAACGGCGCACCACTTCGTCGTTGCGCCGGTTCAGCCTGCGGCGACGGCGGCTCACGGTGCTGCGACCACGCGCTGGTCGATCGCTCCGAACACGCTCTGGCCGTCGCGCCCTTTCATCTCGATGCGGACCGTGTCGCCGAAGCGCAGGTACGGGGTGGATGCTGCGCCATCCTGGAGGATTTCGACCGCACGCTTCTCGGCGATGCACCCGTGCCCGCGCGGCCACTGCATGCGTCCATCGACCAGCACGCCTTCGTTGCTGACCACTCCGCTGCCGATGATGGAGCCGGCACGCACGTTGCGCGTGACGCACAGGTGCGCGATCAGCTGGCCGAAGTGGAACGCCATCTCCGGCCCGGCGTCGCACAGGCCGAACCTGCGCCCGTTCCAGCTCGACTGCAGCACCAGGTGCAGCCGCCCCTTGTCCCAGGCGCTGCCGAGTTCGTCCAGCGTCACCGCGACCGGGCTGAACGCGGTCGCCGGCTTGCCCTGCAGGAAGCCGAAACCCGTGGCCAGTTCGGCGGGGATGCGGTTGCGCAGACTGACGTCATTGGCCAGCATGACGAGCCGGATGGCATCGAGCGCGCGCTCTGCGCCGGCCCTCATCGGTACGTCGCCGGTGATCACCGCGACTTCGGCCTCGAAGTCGATGCCGTACTCCTCCGACGGGCACACGATGTCGTCGCACGCGCCGAGCAGGTCGTCGCTGGCACCCTGGTACATCAACGGCTCGTCGTGCCACGACTCCGGGACGCTGGCACCACGGGCCGCACGCAGCAACTCGCCATGGTTCGGGTACGCCGAACCGTCGACCCACTGGCAGGCACGTGGCAACGGCGCCATGCACTGGCGCGCATCGAAGGCAAAAGCGTGCCGGGCCCGGCCCTGGTTGAGTTCGTCGGACAGGTCCTGCAGTTGCGGCGACAGGAAGTTCCAGTCGTCCAGCACGCTCTGCAGCCGTTCGGCGATGCCGCTCGCGTAATGCGCCGTGGTGAGGTCGCGCGATACCACCACCAATTGGCCGTCGCGCGAGCCGTCCTTGTAGCTGGCCAGTTTCATGTGGATGCGAGGATGGTCCAGAAGCCCGACAGACTTGCAGTGCAGTGTTTCGCACTCGGC
>JBDHRZ010000054.1:0-12032 GCA_039807845.1 Rhodoferax sp. | reverse complement strand
CCCGGCGTGAACACGCGCGAACTGCCGTCCTGCAGGCCGATCTCCATCTGGCCGCGCAGGATGAACACCCATTGCGGCGTGCCGGTGCAGTGGAAGTCGCTGCGAAAGCCGACCGGGCTGTGGCGCAACTGGCAGCCGGCGCTGGGAAACAGCGGCGAAAGCCTGGCCTCGGGGGTGCCCTGGTCCAGCGCGAGCGTCTCCTCGCGAAAACGCGCGCGCCCGTCGCTGTCGGTGAACAGCACCGTCCGAATGAAGTCCGCCGCCTGCATCATCCTGCGCTCCCTTCCTGTTGCCGAACCAACCGGCCGCGCCTCATGTGACCCTGCGCAGCGAATGGCCGGATGCGGTGTTTCGTGCGCGATTCACGGCTCGGCGGCGCGGCGCAGGCGCGCGATCAACTCATCGACCGCCTGCTCCACCGGCAGTTGGTCGTCGATGATCCGGTGCAAGGCCCTGGCCCAGACGTTCTCGCGCATCAGCGGCGTGAAGCGCGGGTCGGTCACGAATGAGTAGGGCTCGGCGCCGGCGCTGAACAGCCGATAGATCTGCTGCCGGAGCGCGTCGCGCTGCCAGAACGGCGCCTGCTGGGCCGCCTTCATGACCGGAAACCAGCGGCCCTGCGAAGCCTCCACGTAGGCCGACAGATTCGCATCCTCCAGTACGAAACGCACGAATTGGCGCGCCCGCGCCTTGTTGCGCGCGTCCTGGAACACCACTCCGGCCTTCACCGCCGTGCGCACGGGCATGCGCGCGCCGTCGGGTCTGTCCGGCCAGCCGATGACGGCAATGCGCGCGCTCGCGTCGGCCTTTGCCTGCGCACGCCGCTCCGGCGGCAGCGCCGGGTCGTCCGCGTCCTCCAGCACCCGCGCCAGCAGGGACGCTCCAGCCTCGGGTGTCACCAGCACGTTGCGGTTGAGGAAGGCGACATCGTTGTCGGCGTCGCCCCATTTGCGCGCCGACGGCGGTGTGCAGCCCCGGGTATAGAGCGCGGTGTAGCTGCGCAGCGCGGCGAGCAGGCCCACACGCACGGCCGTCGGATCGAAGCGCAGCTTGCCGAACGCGTCGACCAGTTGCACCCCGTACGCATCGAGAAAGGCCAGGAAGGTCTGCGCCGCCTCGCCCGAGTCCAGCCCCATCGGCAGCCCGAGCGCGAACACTGCGCTGCCGGAGGCGGCGCGGTAGGCGGGCTGCACCCGTGCGCACCAGAAATCCCACCACCCCTCCCATTGACGCGGGATGTCGCGTTCGCCGTAGCCGGCCTGCGCCAGCATGTCCTTCCAGTAGTGGATGCGCACCGCCTGCTGGCGCAGCGCAAACGCATGGAAGCCGCGCGCCTGGCGCACCTTGTCGTACAGGAAGGTGGTGGACAGCGCGACCGGGTCGAACCGGCTGCGCATCGGCTCGATCAGGTCCGACAGGTCCTCCAGCCGATGCTCGTAGGCCCACAGCGCGTTGGCCTGCAGGTCGAGCTGGTTGCCGAACGCGAGGTCGGGCGGCTCGCCGGCCTGCAGTGCACGATCCAGGCGTTGCAGCAGGTCCTGCGCGCCGAACAGGGAGAGTTCGACCTTCACCCGGGCCCTTGCCTCGAAGCGTGCGATCAGCGCGGCCAGTGCCGCGTCCTCGGCGCGCGATGCGCCCTGCTCCCACCAGATGCGCAGGGCCGGCGCATCGGCGCCACGGGCGAAGCCAGGCAGCAGCAGCGCCAGCGCGGCGGCCCAGGCAACGAGCGCGCGCATCATGCGAGGGCTCTGCCGCGCTGCTCCACCATGCTGCCGTGCGCGTGGCGGATCATCCCGGCACCGGCGTCAGCAGCGGCTTGCCGTCGAAGTGCGCGCGCAGGTTGGCGAACGCCAGATCGGCCATCGCACCGCGCGTCTCCCAGGTGCCGCTGGCCATGTGCGGCGTGAGCACCACGTTGTCGAGCGCGCGCAACTCGGCCGGCACGTTCGGCTCCTCGGCGAACACGTCCAGCGCCGCACCGGCGATCACGCCGGTGGCGAGCGCGTGCAGCAGCGCCGGCTGGTCGACCACCGAGCCGCGCGCGATGTTGACCAGATAGCCCTTGGGCCCGAGCGCTGCGAGCACTTTGGCGTCGATCAGCCCGCGTGTGGCTGCACCGCCGGGCGTGATCACCAGCAGGAAATCGACTTCACGCGCCAATGCCTGCGCATCCGGGAAATACGCGTACGGGCTGTCGGCACGCTGGTGGCGCGCGGTATACGAGATCGACATGCCGAACGCCTGCGCGCGGCGCGCCACCGCCTGACCGATGCGTCCCAGTCCGACGATGCCCAGCCGCGCGCCGTTGACCCTGCGCGCGAGGGGAAACGGTCCCTGCGGCCAGCGACCTTCGCGCACGAAGCGATCCGCCTGCGGGATGCGCCGTGCGACGGACAGCAGCAGACCCAGGCCGAGATCGGCCACCTCCTCGGTCAGCACGTCGGGCGTGTTGGTGACCGGCACGCCGCGCGCATGCGCCGCGGCCACGTCGACACCGTCGTAACCGACCCCGAAGACGGAGATCATCTCCAGCGCCGGCAAGCGGGCGAGGAGAGCCGCATCGACCCTGGCCTCGCCACCGCCCGCGATCGCACGAATGCGCGGGGCGACGGCGGCAAAGCGGTCCGGATCGAGCAGGTGCGTGCGATCGTGCACCACGAACCTGCTCTGCAGGCGCTCGAGGTAGGGCGGCCACAATCGGGCCGCGGCAAGGATCTCTGGCTGGGACAAGCGGTGTCTCCTGCTGGCAGTAGCGTGTTTCGCACTGCGCGGGCGGTCAGGGGCGATTCCTGACCGTGCGTTGCAAATTCCAACTGCCTGCCGAGACTGGCACATTGGCAGGCACCTGGCGACGCTGCTTATCATATGATGATTGTGGGCCGCCCAACATGTATGCTGCCCTCACGGCAGCCAAGGGCGCCACACATGCCCTACCCGCCATCTCGCACCTTCCCACACGAGGCACCATGACCCAGGCACCACGCAGGAAACCCTCCCTATTGCGCAGCCAGCAATGGTTTGGACGCCAGGACCGCGACGGCTTCGCCTATCGCAGCTGGCTCAAGGGCAAAGGCATTCCAGACGACCAGTTCGACGGCCGCCCGGTGATCGGCATCTGCAACACCTTCAGCGAACTGACCCCGTGCAACTCGCACTTTCGCAGCATCGCCGAGCAGGTCAAGATCGGCGTGTACGAGGCCGGTGGCTTCCCGCTCGAATTCCCGGTGATGTCGCTCGGCGAGGTGCTGCTGCGCCCGACCGCCATGCTCTACCGCAACCTGGCCAGCATGGACGTCGAGGAGAGCATGCGCGGCAACCCGATCGACGGCGTGGTGCTGCTGATGGGCTGCGACAAGACCACGCCCTCGCTGCTGATGGGCGCAGCCAGTGTGGACATGCCCACCATCGGCGTGAGCGGCGGGCCGATGCTCACCGGCAAGTGGCGCGGCCACGACCTGGGCTCGGGCACCGACGTCTGGAGCATGAGCGAAAAGGTGCGCGCGGGCACGCTGCGCCTCACACAGTTCCTCGAAGCGGAGAGCTGCATGCACCGCAGCCATGGCCACTGCATGACGATGGGCACCGCCAGCACCATGGCCAGCATGGTCGAGGCGCTCGGCGTGGGCCTGACCGGCAACGCGGCCTACCCGGCGGTGGATGGCCGGCGCAACGTGCTGGCACGCCAGGCCGGGCGGCGCATCGTCGAGATGGTGCACGAGGACCTGGTGCTGTCGAAGATCCTCACGCGCGAAGCGTTCGAGAATGCGATCCTGACGCTGGCGGCGATCGGCGGATCCACCAACGCGGTGATCCACCTGACGGCGATCGCCGCGCGCATCGGCGTAAAGATCGAACTGGAAGACTTCGACCGGCTGGGCAGCCACATGCACTGCCTGGTGAACCTGCAGCCGTCTGGCAAGTACCTGATGGAAGATTTCTGCTACGCAGGTGGCCTTCCGGTGGTGATGAAGGAGATCGCGGCACACCTGCACGGCGACGCGCTCACGGTCACCGGCAAGACCATGGGAGAGAACATCCACGACGCGGAGAACTTCAACACCGACGTCATCATGCCGCTGGCGCGCCCGTTCATGGAGCAGGCCGGCATCGCGGTGCTGCGCGGCAACCTGGCACCACGCGGCGCGGTGATCAAGCCGAGTGCTGCCACCGCGGCACTGCTGCGCCACCGCGGCCGCGCCGTGGTGTTCGAGAACATCGAGGAATTCCACCGCCTGATCGACGACGAGTCGCTCGACGTCGACGAGCACTGCATCCTGGTGCTGAAGAACTGTGGACCCAAGGGCTATCCCGGCATGGCCGAGGTCGGCAACATGCCGCTGCCGCCCAAGGTGCTGCGCAAGGGCATCACCGACATGGTGCGCATCAGCGACGGGCGCATGAGCGGCACTGCCTACGGTACCGTGGTGCTGCACACGGCGCCCGAAGCCGCGGCCGGCGGACCGCTGGCAGTGGTGGAAAACGGCGACATGATCGAACTCGACGTCCCCGCGCGCCGCCTGCACCTGGACATCAGCGAGGAGGAACTGGCGCGGCGCCTCTCGCGCTGGCAGGCGCCACCGCCACCCTTGTCCAGCGGCTACTGGAAGCTCTACGTCGACCACGTGCTGCAGGCCGACCAGGGGGTCGACCTGGATTTCCTGGTCGGCAAGCGCGGGGCATTCGTGCCGCGCGACAACCACTGAACCGAGAGGCTGCGGGTCTTTCCGCACGACCCGGCCGAACCGTCCATGGAACAGCCTGACACCCTGAGCGGCGCCGACGTGGCACTGCTCGCGCTGGATTGGGGCACGTCCTCGCTGCGCGGCGCCTGCCTCGATGCGCAGGGACGGGTGCTGCAGGAGCGCCAGTTCGCGCACGGCATCCTCAACGTGCCCGCCGGCGGCTTCGCCCGGGTGTTCGAGGAGTGCTTCGGCGACTGGGCGCGCGCGGCCGCGGGCCATGCGCGCGCACGCGGCGCTGGCGAAGGACCCCCCGCGAGCAGCGGCCCAGAACGCAACGTCGGTACGCGCACAGGCGCGGCCACCGGTCCGCGCCCCCTTTGTCTCATATCGGGCATGGCCGGCAGCCGGCAGGGTTGGGTCGAGGCGGCCTACTGCGCCTGCCCGGCCGGGCTCGCCGACCTCGCGGCCCGCCTGCTCTGGATCGATGACCCGGCGCTGCCACTGCCCACGGCGATCGTGCCCGGGCTTCGATGCGCGCACGCCAGCACGGTGCCGGGGCTGGCCAGCGTGCCCGACGTGATGCGCGGCGAAGAGGTGCAGGTGTTCGGCGCGATGGCGCTCGCAGGCTGGCGCGAAGGCCTGTGCATCCTGCCCGGCACGCACAGCAAGTGGGCCTGGGTGCGCGATGGCCGCGTGCAGTCGTTTCGCACTTACATGACGGGCGAGTTCTACGCGCTGCTGGGCCGGCAGTCGCTGCTCGCGCGCACACTCGACCTGCAGGCACCGTTCGACCCGCCGGCGTTTGCGCTCGGGCTGGCGCGCGCGCGCGAAGGCGCCGGCCTGCTGCACGACGCGTTCGGCACCCGCACCCTGGCACTGTTCGAGCGCATGAGCGCGGGGGCGCTGGCGAGCTACCTGTCGGGCCTGGTGATCGGTGAGGAACTGCGCGGACTCGATGCCAGTGGCGCCACGAGCCTGACCCTGGTCGGGTCGGACACGCTCACCGAGCGCTACGCGCTCGCCTGCAACTCCAGCGGGATCCCTGCGCGGCGCATGGGATCGGAGGCCACCTGGGCGGGACTGCGTGCCTTGGCCCTCCATCTATCACCAGGGACTTGAGCCATGACGAACCCGGTCGAGCAATTCACGCGGCAGTTGCAGCGCCTGCCGCTGGTCGCGATCCTGCGCGGCCTCACGCCGGGGCATGCGCCCGCGGTCGGCCGGGTGCTCGTGCAAGCCGGCTTCGGCCTGATCGAGGTGCCGCTGAACTCGCCCGATCCGCTGCAGAGCATCGCTCTGCTGGCGCAGGCGCACCCGCAGGCGCTGGTGGGTGCCGGTACGGTGCTCACCGCGCAGCAGGTGCGCGAGGTCCATGCAGCGGGCGGCGGTCTCGTCGTCGCACCCAACTTCGACGCCGCCGTGGTGCGCGAAGCCCTCCGCCTGGGGCTGGCATGCCTGCCCGGCATCGCGACGCCGACCGAGGCATTCGCCGCACTGCAGGCCGGCGCGCACGGCCTCAAGCTGTTCCCGGCCGAGGCCGCCTCGCCCAAGGTGCTCGCGGCGCTGCTGGCAGTGCTGCCATCCGGCACATCGGTGCTCCCGGTGGGAGGCATCACGGCCCAGGGCATGAGGCCGTGGCGCGCAGCGGGCGCGCGCGGCTTCGGCCTGGGCTCGGCGCTGTATCGGCCGGAGATGGATACGCAGGCGGTGCGCCAGTCGGCCACCGAATTCGTTGTCGCCTTCCAGAGCCTGTCGGGTTCCTGAGTCGGTCGGCCGCATCCTGGTGCCGTGTTTCGCCCTGGCAGCCACACGCGCGAACATGGTGCCATCGACCTGACCGTCTGCTACCTTGCCATGGGCGCCCTGCTCGTCACCCTGCAATTTGCCCTGCTGGCGCTGCTCGTGCTGCTGGCCGCGCCAGTCCTCGCACACGGCAGCATCGTCTGGCCCGCCTGGCTGCTGGCGGCTGCGTCCGTGTCGCTGGGCCTGTGGACGCTCGCGCACAACCGGCTCGGCAACTTCAACATCCGGCCCACGCCGAAGGCCGGCGCACGGTTGGTCACCAGCGGGCCCTATCGACACGTGCGCCACCCGATGTACGGCGCCGTGCTGCTCGGCGCAGCGGCGCTGGCGTGGGTTGCACCCGCCTGGGCCTGGCTGGCCTGGGCGGCCCTGTGCATCGTGCTCTGGCACAAGTCTTCGCTGGAAGAGGCTGCGCTGGCGAAACAGTACCCGGACTACGCCGTCTACCGCCAGGGCAGCCACCGGTTCCTGCCCTGGCTGCTGTGACCGGCGGCACGGTTGGCGGTCCGCCCGCCGCTGGCGCGCTCAGGGTTGACGCAGGCCCAGCAAGGCCCGGTAGGCGCGCGCCGTCTCCGGGGTGACGGCGTCGAACAGTTGCTCGTAGCGCGTCTGGTGGCGCACCCACAGCCGCGCCGTGGCGACCGCCCTGGACTTGCAGAACCAGTGGCAGGTGTGCTGCATCAGGAACATCTCCGCGCTCAGCGTGTAGGCCCGGCGCTTCGCCGGCACTGCGGGGTCGGCCCGCACCGCGCGTGCGATGCCGTGCGCGTGGATCGCGATCGCCTTGCGCAGGTCGAAGCTCGCCGCCGGGAACAATGGCTGCGCCCAGGACAAGGGCCAGGGCAGCCTGCTGACGCGGGTCCTGCGCGCATCGGCCGAGGCCAGACGCAGCGCGAAGCGCTCGAACTGCTCTCCGAGCGCCAGTTCGCGCGCGCGCAGATGGTCCCACACCTGCTGCTGGCGCTGCGCATCGGGCTCGCCGAGCGCGCGCACGTAGCCCTCGTTCAATGCAGCCATCAGCTTCTCGATCTCGAAGGGTGCCAGGTAATGGGCCAGCAGCGCGATGCGGGCACGCTCCTGCCGCCGGCGCAGCGCGTTCAGGGCGAAGGCCACGATGATGGCGACGAGCAGGGTATCCATCGCCGGAACGCGCGTCTGCCGGGCCGGCGCGGCGCCGCTCAGCGCGCCGCCACCGTCAGGCTGAGCCGTTGCGCGCCGGTCCAGGCCTGACCCGCGGCAAGCACGATCGGCTGCGCGATGCGCGCGGCCTCGATGCAGACCATGTTGCGGTAACCATCGGCCGGCATGTCCGGCAACGCGGCGCAGCGCTGCGCACCCGGGTTCCAGACCACCACGTCGGCAAAGCCGCGCTGCTCCACCTGCACGCTGCGTGGTTCGGCAGCCCCGACGTCGTGCAGGAGCAGCGGCGCATCGACGCCCGCATACACCCGGTCGACCTCGCCGGGAAAGCGCAGCAGCGCCTCGTGCTGCACCGCGTCGCGCGCCAGCACCGCATCGAAATAGGGGCGTGCGCCCAGCCCGGCGAGTTGCGCCTGCGTGCTGTCGTGCACGCGCAGGTAGGTGTGCAGCGCCGCCGTGCACTGCCAGGGCCGCTCACCGGTATTGCGACACGTCAGGGCAACTTCCAGCAGTCGCCCACACACGCGCACCTCCAACGCAAGTGCGAACGCATGTGGCCAGAGCGCGCGCGTCTGCGCATCATCCACCAGCTGCAGTTCGGCACGCGCGCCGCCGTCGGCGTCCTCGTGCGCGGCGTGCACGCGCCACGCCGAGGTGCGCGCGAACCCGTGCTTGGGCAACGGCCCGCGGTCGGAGAACTGCGGGAACACCACCGGCACGCCACCCCGGATCGCCTGGGCCCCACCAAACCCCGAGCGCGGTGAGAGATACAGCTGCTCCCCCGTGCCGCCGGCCGGTTGCCAGGACAGCACCTGGCCGCCATGCCGCGCGATGAGGGCGCTCGCACCATCCGCCGCCTGCAGATGCACCATGGGGTCAGGTCTTGCCTTTTGCCTCCCATCCTTTGGTGGGCAAAAGGCAGGACCTGACCCCAACTCTCTTCCAGCCTGCTTCATGAATGCAACTGCTCGCAATAGGTCTGCGGGTCGATGTTGGCACCGCACACGACCAGGCCCACCGTGCGGCCCTGCAACTGCTCGCGCAAGGGGAACATCAACGCCGCCAGCGCTGCTGCGCCGGCCGGCTCCACCACCAGCTTGGCGACGCGGAACATCAGCCGCATGGCCTGGCGCAGTTGCGCGTCGCTCACGCGCACGACGGCGTCGACGAAGCGCCGGTTCAGCGCAAACGAATACGGCTCGCAGCGCGGCGCACCGAGCGAGTCGGCGATGGTGCGCACCGCGTCGATGCCCTGCGGCGCACCGGCGGCGAAACTGCGCGCCATGGTGTCGGCCCCCTCCGGCTCGACCGCGAACACCCTGGTATCCGGGCGCACCTGCTTCACTGCGCATGCGACGCCGCCGCTCAGGCCGCCGCCGCCGGTGGCGACGATCACCGCATCGAGCGTGCTGCCAGCCTGCACCACCTGTTCGATGAACTCCAGCCCCACGGTGGCGGTGCCCAGCGCCGTACGGTAGCCCTCGAACGGGTGCACGAACACGCGCCCCTCCTCCTGCTCGACCTCGCGCACACGCTCGAACGCGCGGTGCACGTCCACGACCAGTTCCACCTCGGCACCGAGTTCGCGGCAGACCTGGATGCGAAACGGGTTGGCGCTCCTTGGCATCACCACCTTGGCACTGCTGCCCAGCACCTGGGCGCAATACGCGAGCGAAATGGCATGGTTGCCAGCCGAGACACCGGTCACGCCCCGCGCCAGTTCGGCCGCGTCCAGGTCGAGCATCACGCTGAGGGCACCACGCGGCTTGAAGCTGCCGGTGCGCTGGAACAGCTCCTCCTTCAGCCAGACCCGGGTGCCCGCGCCGAGCGCGGCGGCAAGCGCCGGATCGCCGAGCCGGCGGATCGGCGTGGTCTCGACCCACTCGCCCAGGCGCAGGCGGTTCGCACGGATCGCATCGATGGTGGGAATCACGAGCCCGGCTGCATCGGCGCCGTCGTTTGCATGGTCCATGCGCCTATTCTGGCAGACCGTCGCCTCCGCCACGCAGATGCCCACGCGCGGGCCCGGTGGGACCGTTCGCACCGGCCGCACCGGCCGCGCTGGGCGCGCTGGGCGCGCCACGCGTGTGCCGGCCAGCGTTGCCTGGCACCCACGTGCGCGGGTCCAGAGCCCGGACATCACTGGCTCTTGCGGGAATCGCCGACAATGGCCGCTTCGTGCCGCAGTCGGCGATGACTGCGCACGGCGTGCGCCACCGCACCTCCTCCCGACCTACGCTCCATGAGTTCCGAACGCACCAAGGCGGCTTCCCCGCGCTCCCTCTCGGGCCTGCGCCCGTTCCTGCAACCCTATCGCGGGCGCATCGCGCTGGCGGGCTTCTTCCTGGTGATGGCGGCCGTCACCACGCTGGTGTTCCCGCTCGCACTGCGCAGCCTGATCGATGGCGGCCTGATGGGCGGCAGCGCAGCCGCCGCCGCGGCAGGAGACCCGGGCGCACGGGTGCTGCTGCTGCGCGCACACTTCATCGACCTGTTCGCCGTGGCAGTCGCACTGGGCATCTTTTCCGCGGCACGCTTCTACATGGTGAGCTGGCTCGGCGAACGCGTCACGGCCGACCTGCGCAACGCGGTCTACCGCCACGTGCTGGGCCAGAGCCCGGAATTCTTCGAAACCACCCAGACCGGCGAAGTGCTCAGCCGCCTGACCGTGGACACGACCCTGGTGCAGACCGTGGTCGGCTCCTCGCTGAGCATGGGCTTGCGCAACACGGTGATGGGCGTCGGCGCACTCGCCATGCTGATCTGGACCAACCCGTACGTGATGGTCCAGGTGATCGGCCTGCTGCTGGTGATCGTGCTGCCCATCCTCTGGTTCGGCCGGCGCGTGCGCAAGCTCTCGCGTGCCAGCCAGGACCGGGTGGCCGATTCGAGCGCGATCGCAGCCGAGGTGCTCAACGCCATCCCGGTGGTGCAGAGCTACGTCGCCGAGGCACGCGAGGCGCAGCGATTCGACGACTCGACCAACAACGCCTTCCGGGTCGCGGTACGCCGTTCGCGCGCACGCGCGGTGCTGGTGGCCTTCATCATCATCGCCACCTCGGCGGCGCTGCTCTGGGGCCTGTACCAGGGGACGGAAGCCGTGATGGCCGGTCGCATCACGGCCGGCCACCTGGGCCAGACCGTGGTCTACGTGATCATCCTGGCCAGCGCCTTCGCCGTGCTCGCCGAGGTCTACGGCGACCTGCTGCGCGCGGCCGGCGCCACCGAGCGGCTGATGGAACTGCTCGACGCGCAGGCGCCGATCCGCTCGCCCGCGCAGCCCGCGCGCGCGCCGGATGCCGCCGCCGGCAGTGCGCTCGCGTTCGAGCACGTGCGCTTCCACTATCCCTCCCGGCCGGACCATCCGGCCTTGGGCGACTTCTCCCTGACGGTGGCGCCCGGCGAAACGGTGGCGCTGGTCGGCCCCAGCGGGGCCGGCAAGAGCACGGTGTTTCAGTTGCTGCTGCGCTTCTACGACCCGCAGGCGGGCGACATCACGCTCGACGGCGTACCGATCCGCCGGCTGGCGCTGTCGGACCTGCGCCAGCACATCGGCATCGTGCCGCAGGAAGCAGTGATCTTCTCGGCCAACGCGATGGAAAACATCCGCTACGGCAAGCCGGGCGCCAGCGACGAGGAGGTACGCACCGCCGCCCGCGCCGCCTTTGCCGACGAGTTCATCGGCCGCCTGCCCGAGGGCTACGATACCTTCCTGGGCGAACGCGGGGTGCGCCTGAGCGGCGGCCAGCGCCAGCGCATCGCGATCGCGCGCGCGATGCTGAAGAACCCGCCGCTGCTGCTGCTCGACGAGGCCACCAGCGCGCTGGACGCGGAGAGCGAGCGCATGGTCCAGGCCGCGCTCGAGAGCGCGATGCGCGGGCGCACCACGCTGGTGATCGCACACCGGCTGGCAACCGTGCAGAAGGCCAGCCGCATCGTCGTGCTGGAGCAGTCGCGCATCGTCGAACAGGGCACCCACGCACAGCTGGTGGCGCGTGGCGGCGTCTATGCGCGACTGGCCGAACTGCAGTTCGTCGCGTGACGGCGCTCCCGGCCCTGGCTGCACCAGACCGTTGCCGTACACCCCCAGATGCAGGCAAGAAGGAATGACGTGATGACGAACGAGGATACGAATGCAGGTGGACCGGTTCTGGTGCCGCTGTGCAATATCGACTTTGAAGTGGATGGAGTCTTCGGAATCGGGACTTCACCGTTCGGGGACAGCCGGATCGGCTACATCACGGGTGGCGCATTCACTGGCGCGCGCATGTCCGGGCGGGTCTTGCCAGGCGGTGGCAACTGGTCGCGCAGCGGGAGACTGGGCGCCGATACCAGTGTGGGCAGCTTCGATGCCCGCGCAGTCCTGCAGACGCACGACGGCGCATTGATCTACCTGAGCTACACCGG
>JBDHRZ010000053.1:0-12049 GCA_039807845.1 Rhodoferax sp. | reverse complement strand
CCTGAACGCGCGCTACGCGCTCAACGCCGCCAACGCGCGCTGGGGCTCGCTGTACGACGCCCTGTACGGCACCGACGTGATCGACGAATCGGACGGCGCGACCAGAGGCGATCGCTACAACCCGGTGCGTGGCGAGAAGGTGATCGCGTATGCGCGCCACGTGCTGGACCGTACTGCACCGCTGGCGCGCGGGTCGCACCTGGATGCGACCCGCTATGCGGTGCAGGACGGCAAACTGGTCGTCACGCTCGCGGGCGGCAAGTCGAGCGGGCTGCGCAGTGCGCGCCAGTTCGTCGGCTACCAGGGTGAGGCGGCGCGACCGTCGTCGGTGCTGCTGCAGCACAACGGCCTGCACATCGACATCCGCATCGATCCGCTCACCCCGATCGGGGCCGCCGACGCCGCGGGAGTCTGCGATCTGGTGCTGGAAGCGGCGCTGTCCACCATCCTGGACCTGGAAGACTCGGTGGCCGCGGTGGACGCACAGGACAAGGTGCTGGGTTACCGCAACTGGCTGGGCATCCTCAAGGGCGACCTGACCGAGAGCGTCAGCAAGGGCGGCAGAACCTTCATCCGCGGACTCAATCCGGACCGCGCCTACACCATGCCCGATGGCAGTGGCACGCTGGCCCTGCACGGGCGCTCGCTGCTGTTCGTGCGCAACGTCGGGCACCTGATGACAAACCCGGCAATCCTGTACACCGGCACCGACGGCGCGCAGCACGAGATTCCCGAGGGGATCCTGGACGCGGTCGTGACCACCACGATCGCGCTGCACGACCTGCAGGGCCACGGCGCGGGCGGCGTGCGCAACTCGCGCACGGGTTCGGTCTACATCGTCAAGCCGAAGATGCACGGCCCGGCCGAGGTGGGGTTCGCCGACACCCTGTTCGCGCGCGTGGAGAAACTGCTCGGCCTGCCAGGCAGCACGGTCAAGCTCGGCATCATGGACGAGGAGCGCCGCACCAGCGTCAACCTGAAGGCCTGCATCGCGGCCGCCGCGAGCCGGATCGCCTTCATCAACACCGGCTTCCTGGACCGTACCGGTGACGAGATGCACACTTGCATGCAGGCCGGGCCGGTGCTGCGCAAGGGCGACATGAAGAGCAGCGCCTGGATCCAGGCGTACGAGAAGAACAACGTGCAGGTCGGGCTCGCCTGCGGGCTGCGCGGCAAGGCACAGATCGGCAAGGGCATGTGGGCCATGCCGGACCTGATGGCCGACATGATGCGCCAGAAGATCGCTCACCCGCGCGCGGGCGCCAACACCGCCTGGGTGCCGAGCCCGACCGCCGCCACGCTGCACGCCCTGCACTACCACCAGGTCGACGTGGCGCAACTGCAAAAGCAGATGGAGCGCGAACTCTCCGCACAGGACGCCGCGCCGCAACGCGAGGCGCTGCTCGCCAGCCTGCTCACCATCCCGGTGGTCAAGTCGGCCCGCTGGAGCGATGCCGAACGCCAGCAGGAACTCGACAACAACGCCCAGGGCATCCTCGGCTACGTGGTGCGCTGGATCGACCAGGGCGTGGGCTGCTCCAAGGTGCCCGACATCCACAACGTCGGCCTGATGGAAGACCGCGCCACGCTGCGCATCTCGAGCCAGCACATCGCCAACTGGCTGCTCCACGGGGTGGTGACGCGCGCGCAGGTGCGCCGCACCTTCCAGCGCATGGCCAAGGTGGTCGACCGGCAGAACGCGGGCGACCCCTTGTATCGGCCGATGGCCGGCAACGCACAGGGCGCCGCGTTCCAGGCGGCCACGGATCTGGTGTTCAAGGGGCTGGTGCAGCCCAGCGGCTACACCGAGCCGCTGCTGCACGCGTGGCGCCTGCAGGTCAAGGCCGGGGTGCGCTGAACCCTGATCACCCGCGCGCGGCGGCGTTCAGAACTTCCTGGTGACGAACAGGTTCAGCGAGCGCTCGGCGCCCGGCATCTGCCCATAGGGCTGGTAGCGCCGGTTGCCCAGGTTGTTCAGCTCGGCCACCAGCGTCCAGTCGGCGGGCAGCTGCGCACTGGCACGCAGGTTGAGCGTCGTGTAGCCCGCCGCGCCGGGCAGGCTGGCGCCAGTGGCGTCACGCACACGCACACGGGACTCGCCGCGCAGGTAGACGTCGACGCTGGCGACCGCTTCCCCGACCGCCCAGTCGCGGCGCAGTCCGATCACGCCGGACATCGCGGGCGTGCCACTGTCCGAGGTCCGCAGGCCATTGCCAAAGCGCAGCTGGCGCCGCATGAACGCCAGCGCCGCGTGTGGCGTGAGCCCCCATACGCCCAGCGCGTGTTGCGCCGACACCTCGACACCGGTGCTGCGCGCGGCATCGATATTGCGGTAGGTGCCGACCGGAACGAGCAAGACCCTTGTGATGTAGTCCTTCGAACGCATGTGGAACAGCGTGAGGTCCAGCACCGTGCCGCCGGCCGCATGGCGCGCACCCAGTTCGTAGGTGGTGGACACCTCGGGCTTCAGGTCCGGATTGCCCTGCCAGGTGGCACCCTCTCCGGTGGCGGTCAGGAACAACTGGCCGAGCGTCGGGTAGATGAAGCCCTGCGCGATGTTCGCACGCAGCGTCAGCGGCGTCGATGGCGACCAGACCAGCGCAGCCGAACCGAGCAGTTCGCTGTCGGCACTGCGCCGCGTCGGGTTGGCCACGCCATTGGTGTTCGAAGCCTCCAGGCCGGAGCGCGTGCGCGATGCGCGCGCGCCCAGCGTCGCGGTGAGCCGCTGCGCGAGCGTGAGCTCATGCTCGCCGAACAGGGAAAACGTGCGCGTTGCGGCATCGTCGTGGCGCAGCACCGTGGTCGTGATGCCCGGGGGCGTACGCGTGCTGCGCGTCGTCTTGTCGGCCACCAGGGCATCGTCTTCCCACTCCAGCCCGGCGACGGTGCGGCTGCCGGGGGAGAACTTCATCTCGGCGCGCAGGCTCGCGCCACGCGTGGCTTGCGCGTCGAGCGAATTCGAGCGCACCCGGTTGCGGATCGGCCCGGCCGCTATCGTTGCGTCGCTGCGGAAGTCGCGCTCGATGGTCTGCCGGTACAGGCTGGCGTCGAGCCGGGTGAGCCACGGCGTGAGCTGCGTCCCCTGGTAGAACAGCCCGACCTTGCGCAGGTCGCGCTGCGGCAACGACACGCTGAAATCGGGCTGCGCCACGTACACGTTGGCGCCCAGGTCGTAGGCGCTGGCGCGGATCCCGAAGTAATGCGCGCCGATCCGGTAGCCGAGGTGCCCCGAGACGTTGCGGTCCTCGACGTCCGAGGGCACCAGTGTGCCGCGCGGGGTGCGGCGGTCGCCCTGCTCCATCCGGCCCAGGCTCAGGGTGTAGTCGAGTGCGCCGGCGCCCGCCGGCACGGTGCCGGCTGCCGTGCCCGACACGCGGTATCCGCGCGTGGCCGAGAAATAACCAGCCGTGGCGGTGAAGGAAAACGGCTGGCTCGCGCCGCGCTTCGTGATGATGTTGATCACGCCGCCGATCGCGCTGCTGCCCGAGACCACCGAGGACGCCCCGCGCACGATCTCGATGCGTTCGATCGTCGCGGGGTCGACCAGCACCGGCTGGCCATAGTTGGTGTGGTCGGTCAATCGCTGGCCGTCGATCAGGATGGCGACGCGCCGCGGCGTCTCGCCCCGGATCGCAATGCGCTCGATGCCTTCCTCCGAAATCTGCACGCCTGGCACGTCGCGCAGCAAGGCCGCGATCGACGTAGGCACCTTCTGCTCGATGTCCTCGGCGCTGATGATGGTGATCGACGCCGGGTTGGCCATCACCTCGGTGGGCAGACCGGTGCCGATGACGGTCACGGTCTCGAGCTGGCGAGTGTCCCGGGTCTCGGATGCCGGCGTCGGTACAGGCGCGGCGCCGGCGCGAGGCGAGGCGCCCTGCTGCGACCAGGCGGCGGGCAGGCTCAGCAACGCAACACCTGCCATCAAGACTGGACGCAATCGGTGCCCGAAGCCCACACGGGCGACGGTGACGCCAGCCGGCGACGACAGATTCGCGTGGCCATGGAAATCGGCTGGAAAGTGCTTGGCTCGGTGGATGGCGGTGTTCATCGTGACGCAAGGCGTGCGGGAATCGATCGACGTCAACTGCGACAGGCGTCGGTCCACGCTGAATGGGGATGCCGCTCCGCCTGTGCAAGGGCGGCGCCGATTGTCGCGCACCGGGTCGGGTCACCGTCGATGCGGGTGACCAGGCGAGATTCTGTTTCCGCGGTCGCGGGCCCACGCGCGCCGTTTGGCATGAACGGTGCCGCAGCGCGCTGCGAAAACTGCCGCGAGACCTGCGTGGCGACGATCTCCGCAGATACGGCAACCAGGTGAACCACATCGATATCCACTGTCGAGTTTCCTGACAACTGCGCGCAGCATGGACCGACGCGACCCAGTAACACATTGTCAGGTAACAGAAATTTTGTTGGCACAACAATTGCTTCAGATGCGATGCCAACAGTCCGGCGCCTCGATGGAAGGCCGGCACGTGCGCACACCATGGCAACCAAAAGGAGGAATGCAATGCCAATACCAACCCGTCTCGCATCGGTCGCCGCAGCAGCGGCAATCTCGCTGGGCTTGCTCGCCAGCCCAGGCGTCACGCAGGCCGCACCAGTCGACCTGACGTTCTCGGGCAACTTCGCCAAGGACAACGACGTCCTGCAATTCAACTTCAGCATCACAGAGGATCGCACCGTGACGGTGGTATCCACGAGCTGGATTGGTGGTGGTTTCGACCCGATCCTGTCAATCTTCAGCGCCGCGGGTACGCGGCTGGCGTCGCAGGACGACGGCGGCACTTCCGGCAGTCTCACCGTGGATGGCAACACCTACAGCTACGGGGTGTGGGACAGTTACTACAGCGTAGCCCTCAGCGCCGGGGACTACATCGCGGTCGTCACGGAGTACAACAACTTTGCCGTCAGCAACAACCTGGCCGATGGGTTTGCGCAAGACGCCAATCCGCACTTCACCTCCGCGCAAGGCTACGGTGGTGCGACGCAGCAAGATTTCAACGGCGTGTGGAGCGACAATGACCCACGCACCAGCTTCTGGCGCTTCCACCTGCTGAACGTGGATGATGCGACCGTCGTCGATCCCAACCCCCCGAGCAATGGCGTTCCCGAGCCCGCGTCGCTGGCGCTGGTCGGCGTTGCGCTGGCCGGCCTGGCGGCCAGCCGCCGCAAGCGCAACTGATCCGTATCTCTGCACACGCCGCCGCGCAGCGCCCACCCGGGCCCTGCGCGGTTTTCGTTTGCGCGCCGTTCGTTGCCGGCCACCTGCAAACTGGCTGCGCGCTGCGCGGCCGCGTCAGTCTGCGAACGCCGGCGCGCGATACAGCACGCGGCCTGCCACCGAGATCTCGACCGGCAACTGGTAGCGGCGCACCGCCTGGGCGTCGATCATGATGCCGAGGCCGGGCGCATCGGGCGCGCGCACCAGCCCCTGGGCGTCGCGTTCGAGGTGGTTGCGCGTGAACTCCGCCCCCAGGGGTTTCAGCGCCACGGGATATTCGCAGATGGATTGCGCAGCCAGCCCGGCGAACGGTTGCAGCGAGGCGCTCAGGCCCAGGTGCGAGCTGAAGGTGTGGTTGACGTAGTTCACTCCCCTGGCCAGCGCGTAGTCGGCGACCTGGCGCGCCGGCCCGATGCCGCCGATGCGCCCGCAATCGATCTGCACGTAGCCCACGCCGCCATGGTCGATCAGGTGGCGCGCCATGTAGACGTTGTGCGCGCCTTCGCCGCCGGCCAGCCGCAAACCCTTGCAGCGCTGCGCCAGCGCCCGGTGCTCGTCGAGCGCGCTGGCGTGAAACGGCTCCTCCAGCCAGGTCGCGCGCGCCGCCTCCAGCGCGGGCAGCCGCTCGGCGGCCCGCTCCACGTCATTCACGAAGATCTGCCCGACGTCCACCAGCAGGATGCCGTCGGGCCCGATGGCCTCGCGTGCGGCGACGAAGTGCTCGGCGTCCTGCGCGGCGCTGCCGCGACCGATCGGCCCCCAGCCGAACTTGACCGCGCGATAGCCCTGCGCCAGCGCCGCCCGCCCGCGCGCGAGCGTCTGCTGCGGATCGTCACCGAACAGGAGCGAGGCATACGGCGTCTTGGGATGGTTGCCGTGGTAGCCGAGCAGCTTCCAGACCGGCTCGCCGCGCGCCTTGCCGAGCACGTCCCACAAGGCCATCTCGATGCCGGAGAAGGTGTGCGCGGACTGCAGCAGGTCCATGCTGTTGTAGGCCACGTCGGCCGCGATGGCGGCGATGTCGGCCGGCCCGTCCAGCCGGCGCCCCAGCACCGAGGCGCTCACCGGCTGACAGGCACCATGCGAGCGTGGGCAGACGAAGGCCGCGATGGACGGCAGCGGCGCCGCTTCGCAGTCGCCGTAGCCGACATGGGGGCCCGCCTGCACGCGCACCAGGCAGGCGTCCTGGCTGCTGTCGGCCTCCAGCGTGACCTCGGGCATCGACAGGTAGAAGAAGTCGACGGCATCGATGCGCATGACGAACTCCAGGCGAGACCCGCTCAGCGCGAGTAGATGGTGGCCCTGGGCTCGAACTGCGTGTCGGGCTCCAGCGGGTACATCGGGCGCGCGCAGATGGTGTGGCCCAGGGTGGGCAGGTTGGCCGAGGTCGCGCCGGGCACGTCGACGTTGAAGTTGCAGTCGGCCCACTGCTCGTACATGTGGTACTCGGTGTGCGGCGACTTCACCACGATCAGGTCGAAATCCTGCGGGTCGAGCCCGTTGGCGTAATACATCGCCCGGTCGAACAGGCTCAGTGTCTTGCTGAACACCACCACCGTGCAGTGGTCCCAGGTCAGCACCGCGGTGGGGCCGGCGTCGAGCCCGATCTTCATGGTCTCCAGGCGCGCGCGCCCGTCGGAGAGCAGTTGCACGCGCGCCGTGACCGGCATCGGCGTGAAGCGCGCCGGATCGAGCGCGCCGCCGAGCGTCACCTCGATGGTGGCGCCGACCCCGGCGCGGTGCGCGGCTGCCGCCGCCGCAGGGTCGACGATCTGCGCCAACACGCGTTTGGGGTACTGCGCCGCGCGCAGCCCCTGCAGGATCAGGTTGGAGTCGCCGGTGGCGCCCGAGGAGGTCGCATCGGCCGCATCGGTGAAGATCACCGGGCCGGGTATCGAGCGCGCCTGCGCGATGGCGCGCTCCAGGCTGCTGAACTTGCCCTGCATGCGCTGGCGCAGCGGCCAGAATTCCTGCGCCAGCCGGATCGCCTCGGCTTGCGCCCTCTGCGCATCGCCTTCGGTGGCGACGACGACCTGGCAGCACAGTTCGGGCACGTCGGTGAACGGATTGCCGATCATGATGCCGGCCGACATCGCCGTGCCCTCGAGTTCGAGCCGGCGCGCCTCGCGGATCAGCGATCCGTAGCAGCCCGACTTGGTGATCAGCTCATCGCCACGCACCAGCGCCGGAATCGTCACGCGCGCGATGGCGGGGCGCGGCCGGGCGCTGAGCAGCCGGTGCAACTGGTGCGCCGCACGCGCGCCGGTGGAAGCGAAGTCGACGTGCGGGTAGGTGTGGTAGATCGCAAGGGCGTCGATCTGGCGCAGCATGCGGTCGGTCAGGATGCCATGCAGATCGAGCGTGATGACGATCGGGACGTCCGCTCCGACCAGCTTGCGCGTCTCGGTCAAGAGGTCGCCTTCCGGGTCGAGCTCGCCGTCGGCCGCCATGGCACCATGCATGG
This sequence comes from Rhodoferax sp., assembly GCA_039807845.1. Classification (GTDB taxonomy): domain Bacteria; phylum Pseudomonadota; class Gammaproteobacteria; order Burkholderiales; family Burkholderiaceae_C; genus CAISIP01. The sequence goes on along the minus strand of JBDHRZ010000053.1, from coordinate 4,358 downwards.
AGAAATAGACGCCGTCGATGCCGCTGCCGGCCTGCGCGGCGATGGCGTCGAGCACCTCCGCGCGCAGGCGTGACCAGCCCGCGCGCGACAGCAGGCCGGCCGAGCCGGCCCGCGCGGCGATCGTGAACACCGGCTCGAACCCGACCGTATCGAACACCGCCAGCGCGCCGCCGAGCGCGGTGTTGATGCCCTTTTGCGCGAGCATCTCGGCGCCGCGCTCGACATGGAAGTTGTCGTAGCCCGAAGGCAGCGGGTTGAAGGACGAGATCTCCTGCATGCATTCGGCGACCAGGATGCGTGTGGGCTTGGTCATGGCGGCTCCTTCCTTGCTCGAAAGACTTGTCTGGCGATGTGCTGCGCTGGTGCGGCGTGTCGCGCGGTCGACCGGCTACGGCAGGCTGCCGTCGGCCACCCGCAGACAGGCGACGTCGTGCCCCGGCTGCATGGGCGCGAGCAGTGGATCCTCGACACGACAACGCGGCTGCACGAACGGGCATCGGCTGGCGAAACGGCAGCCGGTACCGATCGACTCGGGATCAGGCATGTCGCCGCGGATCAGCGCGCGCGTGCGGCGCTGCGCCGGGTGCTCGCTCGGCAGCGCCGCCAGCAGCGCCCGGGTGTAGGGATGGCGCGGCTGCGCGAACAGCTCGGGCGCCGGGGCCACCTCCACGATCCGCCCGAGGTACATCACCGCCACGCGGTCGCTGATGTTGCGCACCACCGCGAGATTGTGCGAGATGAACAGGTAGGTGAGCCGGAGGTCACGCTGCAGCTGGCGCATCAGGTTGATCACCTGCGCCTGCACCGACACGTCGAGTGCCGACACCGCCTCGTCGGCGACGATGAACTCGGGCTGCAGCGCGAGCGCGCGCGCTATGCCGATGCGCTGGCGCTGGCCGCCGGAGAACTCGTGCGGATAACGCCCGCGCACGTTCTCGGGCAGGCTGACCAGATCGAGCAGTTCGCGCACGCGCATGGCGCGCGCCGCCGCATTGCCCACGCCGTGCACCACCAGCGGCTCGGCAATCAGGTCTTCGACGCGCATGCGCGGGTTGAGCGAGCCGTACGGGTCCTGGAACACGATCTGCATCGCACGGCGCTTGGCTCGCATTTGCGCGGACGCCAGCGTGGTGATGTCCTGGCCGTGGTGCAGGATCGCACCGCCGCTGGGCTCGATCAGCCGCAGCAGCAGCCGGCCGGTGGTGGATTTGCCGCAACCCGACTCCCCCACCAGACCCAGCGTCTCGCCGGGCGCAATCTGCAGGTCGACCCCGTCCACCGCGCGCAGCGGCGGCGGCATGCGCGCGAGGAACGGGCGCGGCCGCGCGAAGTACTTGCGCAGGCCGCGCGCCTCGATCAGCGGTGGGGACGCAGGCGCAGTCATGGAACTGGCGTGGCGGGACTTGTGGCGTCCGTCGACCCGGACGGCGCAAGCGGGGCGATGCAGGCAGCGGCGTGTCCGGGACCGACCTCGCGCAGCGGCGGCACCACAGCACACGCGGGCTGCACGTTCGCACAGCGCGGCGCGAAGCTGCAACCGGTGGGCAACCGGCCGAACGCCGGCACCGTGCCCTCGATGGTGCTCAGCCATGCACCACCGTCGGCGATGCGCGGACGCGAGGCCAGCAGGCCGCGCGTGTAGGGGTGCGCGGGGCGATCGAAGATGTCCAGCGCGGAACCGGTCTCGACCACGCGGCCGGCGTACATCACGGCAACCCGGTCGCTCATTTCGGCGATCACGCCCAGGTCGTGCGTGATCAGCAGCACCGCCATGCCGTTGTCCTGCTGCAGCTTGCGCACCAGGTCGAGGATCTGCGCCTGGATCGTCACGTCCAGCGCCGTCGTCGGTTCGTCGGCGATGAGCAGCCTGGGCCGGCCCGCCAGCGCCATCGCGATCATCACGCGCTGGCGCTGGCCACCGGAGAGTTCGTGCGGATAGGCGTCGATGCGCCGTTGCGCCTCGGGGATCTCGACGCGCTGCAGCAGCGCGATGGCCTCGGTGCGCGCCGGTGCGCCGCGCAGCCCGGTGTGCCAGCGCAGCACTTCGCCGATCTGCTGCCCGATGCGCATCACCGGGTTGAGCGAGGTCATCGGCTCCTGGAAGATCATCGCCACGTCCTTGCCGCGCAGGCGGCGCATGGCCGGGGCGTCCAGCGCCAGCAGGTCGACGCCCTGCAGCCGGATGCTGCCGCTGCGCACGCGCACCGGCGGCGGCAGCAGCCCCATGATGGACAGGGCCAGCATGCTCTTGCCCGAGCCCGATTCGCCGACCACGCCCAGCACCTCGCCGGGCGCGAGCCGCAGGTCGACCTCATACAGGATCTGCACACCCGCGCAGCCCAGCCCGGTGCTGAGTCCTCGCACCTGCAGCAGGTCCTGCGTCGGCTGCGGCATGCGACTGACTGGCGTCTGCGTCATCGGGTGTTCAGCGCCATGCGCGGGTCGAGCACGTCGCGCAGCCCGTCGCCCAGCAGGTTGAGCCCGAGCACGCTGACCAGGATGGCCATGCCCGGCGCCATCGTGATCCAGGGCGCGGCGACGATGAAATCGCGCCCGTTCGCGATGATCGAGCCGAAGGTGGGAATCGGTGGCGGCGGGCCGACGCCGATGAACGACAGCACGGCCTCGTTGAGGATCGCCACCGCAAACACATAGGTGATGCGCACCACCAGCGGTGCCATCGAATTGGCCAGCACGTGGCGCAGCAGGATGCGCCCGTGACCGGCGCCGATGGCGCGCGCGGCCTCGACGAATTCCATCTCGCGCACCACCAGCACCGAGGCACGCACCACGCGCGCCGTGTGCGGCGTGGCGGCGATCGACAGGGCGATCACGACATTGGTCACCGAAGCGCCGAGCACGGCGCTGATCGCGATCGCCAGGATGATCGGTGGAAACGCCATGAAGGCATCCATCAGGCGCATGATCGGGCCGTCCGAGCGCCGGAAATAGCCCGCGACGCCGCCGATCACCGTCCCCGCGATGGCGGTGAACAGCGCCACCAGCAGACCGATGCGCAGCGACACCTGCGCCCCGTACAGGATGCGCGACAGAATGTCGCGGCCCAGATGGTCGGTGCCCAGCCAGTGCCGGGCATCGGGCGCCACCATGCGGGCGCGGAAATTTCCCTTGAGCGGATCGAAGGGCGCCAGCGGTTGCGCGAGCAAGGCCAGCAGCACCACCAGTCCCACCAGCACCAGCCCGATCGTGAAGGAGCGATTGCCCAGCAGCCGGCGCATGAAAGCCCAATGCCGCGCGGCGCGCGGCGCAGGCGGCAATGCCGATGCCGTGGACCCGGGCGCAGCCTGTGGGGGGAATGGCCCGCTCACTGCAACCTCACACGCGGATCGAGCACCGCATACAACAGGTCCACCAGCAGGTTCACCGCCAGGTAGATCAGCGCGAGGAACAGCAGACTTCCCTGGATGACCGGGAAATCGCGGCTGAGCACGGCACCGATGATTAATCGGCCCAACCCGGGCAGCGAGAACACCTGCTCGGTCACGACCGCCCCGCCGAGCAGGCCTCCCATCATGATCCCCATCACGGTGACGATCGGCACCATCGCGTTGTGCAGGCCGTGGCGCAGCACCACGTAGGGTTCGGGCAGGCCCTTGGCGCGTGCGGTGCGTACGAAGTCCTGGCCAAGCACCTCGAGCATGCTCGATCGTGTCATGCGCGCGATGAAACCCATCTGCACGCAGGCCAGCGAGAAGGTCGGCAGCACCATGTGGCGCGCCCATTGCCAGGGGTCGGTGGCAAACGCCACGTAGTCGCCGGCCGGGAAGATCGGCAGCAGCACGGCGATCAGCCAGATCAGCACCAGGCCGAGCCAGAACTCGGGAATCGACAGGCCGACCAGCGCCAGCGCCATCATGCCCTGATCGGCCAGCCGGCCGTGGCGCACCGCGGCGAGTACGCCGGCCACCACGCCGAGCAGCACCGCGAACAGGAACGCCAGTGCAGTCAGCGACAGCGTGACCGGCAGGCGCTCCAGGATGGCAGCCACCACGCTGCGGTTGAGCAGCAGCGACTGCCCCATGTCCCCGTGCAGCAGCCGCACGTACCACTGCCCCATGCGCGACAGGAACGGCTGGTCCAGCCCCATCTCGCGTCGCACCCGGTCGAGCGCCTCGGCCGTGGCGCCAGCGTCCAGGAACATCGAGGCGGGGTCACCCGGCACCAGCCAGAGCAGGCCGAAAGTGATCAGGGACACCAGCAGCAGCACCGGAACCGATGCCAGCAGGCGGCGCAGGATGAAGCGGATCATTCAGCAGGCAAGGCGTGCGTGCGCAAGGCACCCCCGCAGCCGCGCCACGAGGCAACGGCTGCACGGGTACGCGAGAGGCCTTCGGTCA
>JBDHRZ010000052.1:0-12085 GCA_039807845.1 Rhodoferax sp. | reverse complement strand
AGCGTGCCCTGGCGCTGATCCGCTCCATCCAGCCGTAGTCAGAAACCAAAACCAGAAATCCATCGCAAGTCGTTGATGGAACAAGGGAATTCGGGCCGGCGGCGGGGGAACTTCAGTCTAGGAGCCTGCCGGGCTCGAGATCGCCGGCTGCGGATCGACCGCACCGATCCATGCTTCGGCTGCATGTCCCGCGAGCCTGCAGCCCCAGGCCCTACAATCCGCGACGACGGGCCTTCCCGCATGGTGAAGCGGCCAACCGGGTCAGGTGGGGAACCAAGCAGCCCTAACCGTGAATCCAGTGCCGGGGTCAAGGCTCGTCACCCACCCAACATCCAGTCCACCGGGCCGCGCCTGCAGCGCAGGCGGGACGGCGTGCGCTCAGCGAGAGAAGTACAGCGTCAGCCCGACCGCGGCCGCCAGCAGCAGCAACTTGACGGCCAGGCCCGCAAGGCTACTGCCTTCGCCGGACGCCGGCGCTGCGGGCGCAGCCGCGCCCAGCACCGCTGGAATGGTGGTGGCGGGGCTCAACGGGGATGGAATGGTGTTCTCGTGGTCCATGGTGCGCGCAAGAGTCTCCGTGCTGACGACTGCCCGCGCAGATTCTATCGGCCGGCCAGGCGCAGCGACCATCGCAGCCCACGCCCAAGCGGCACTATTGCTGCGAAACCACACCCGGGCGCCGGCAGGCACGCCGTGCGTCAGGACGAACCCTGCAGGTAGCGCAGGACACCATGGGCCGCGAATCGTCCACTGGCCATGCAGGCCGTGAGCAGGTAGCCCCCCGTCGGCGCTTCCCAGTCGAGCATCTCGCCGGCGCAAAACACGCCTGGCGCATGGTGCAGCATCAGGTCGGCGTGCAGGCCATCGAACGCGACGCCGCCCGCGCTGCTGATGGCCTCGGCCACCGGTCGCGCAGCGGACAGGCGCAGCGGCAGCGCCTTGAGCGTACGCGCCACCTGCAGCGGGTCCGCGCGGGCGTCCCGGTCGAGCACCTCGAACAGCAGTCCGGCCTTGATGCCGTCGATGCCGAGCCGGCTCTTCAGGTGACTGGCGAGCGAGCGCGAACCGCGCGGATGCATCACCTGCTGCGTGACGCGCTCCTGGGTGTGATCCGGCATCAAGTCCAGCAACACCAGCACCGAGCCCTGCGCGGCGATGGCCTCGCGCAGACCGGCGCTGGCGGCATAGACCAGACTGCCCTCGATGCCGCCCTGGGTTGCCACGCACTCGCCCTTGCGTTCGAACGCCACGCCCCCGGCATGTGCAGGCACGCGCAGCACGATCGACTTGAGCGGGACCCCGGCAAAGCGCGCGGCGAAATGGTCGCTCCATCCTCCTTCGACGTCGAAGCCGCAATTGCTCGGCAGCAGTGGCGCCACCGGCGCGCCGTGCGCACGCAGCGCATCGACCCAACGGCCGTCCGAGCCCAGGCGCGGCCAGCTGGCGCCGCCCAGGGCCAGCACCACGGCGTCGGCGTCGGCCTGCACGACGCCTTGCGCAGTCGCGAAACGCAGTTGCAGCGGCGGCGCGCCGCGCGACTCCCAATCCAGCCAGCGGTGGCGCATGTGAAACTGCACGGCGAGCCCGGGATCGGGGTGGCGCAGGCGCTGCAGCCAGGCACGCAGCAAGGGCGCGGCCTTCATGTCGGCGGGAAACACGCGACCGGAACTGCCGACGAAGGTCGACACGCCCAGGCCATGCGCCCAATCACGCAGTTGCTGCGGCCCGAACGCGCCCAGCCACGGCGCGACCTCGCCCTGCCTGGTGCCAAAGCGCGTTGCGAATGCCGCCTGGGTCTCGCTGTGCGTGAGGTTCAGGCCGCCCTTGCCGGCCAGCAGGAACTTGCGCCCCACGGAGGGCATGCTGTCGTACAGATGCACCTGCACGCCGGCCGCCGCCAACACCTCCGCCGCCATCAGGCCGGCGGGGCCACCTCCGACGACCGCCACGGTGCGCGTCATGACGTCGGCTGCGCAGCCGGCAGGTCGATCCACTCGCCCGCTGCGTTGAGGAATGCGGCGCACACCACCTGCCCGGGCTGGATCGCCTGCACCGCAGCGCGATAGCTGGTCAACTGCGCGACGAGCGCCGGATCCTGCTGCGGCGCCAGGCTGGACTTGTAGTCGAGCACCCACCACACACCGTCGCTCTTGCGCTGCACCAGCCGGTCGAGGCGCAGCAGCGCATCACCCGCGACCAGTTCGACCTCGCTGCCCTGCCAGGCGAGCCGATCCGCGTCCCAGGCCCAGCCGCCTGGACCATCCAGGATGCGCTGCGCCATCCCGCCCGCCCGCGCACCCGCCGGCGCATCCAGCCTGAACTCGCGCCGCACCGCGGCGATCTGGCGCTCGTCCACCCGGCCCCACTCGAGCAACCGGTGCATCGCCTGCCCGATGCGCGCAGCCAGATCACGCAACGGGTCCTCGGCGACTGGGGCGGTGCCGGGGCCAGGGTCGGGGCCAGCGGAGGGCTGCGCCGCCGGCCCGGCAGGAAGATCACGGAACTCGAAGCGGACACGGCTTGCCCCAGCCCCAGCCCCAGCCCCAGCCCCAGCCCCAGCCCCAGCCTCTGCTCCAGCCCCAGCCTCTGCCGGCGCATCGCTCGATGGACGTTCTGCCGGCGCATCGACCGGCTCCGCATGCGCAAACAGGCGCTGCCACCAGCTGTCGGGAGCCGCCCGGTGCGGCTCGATCGACGAGAGCAGCAGCGTGTCGCTGGCACGGGTCAGCGCAACGTACAGCGCGTTGAGCTCCTCCCGCTCGCGCTGCTGCAGTTCGTGGTCGCGCGTGAGCAGCGCACACGACGGCGGATTCGACTCGCTGCCGACGAAGAAAAAGCGGCGCGGCTGCGCCTCGCGCACCGGCCAGTCGACGAGCACGCCCATGGTCTGCGCGGGTCGGGCCGGCGCGTCGGTGTCGAGCAGCACCACGGTATGCGCCTCGAGCCCCTTGGCGCCGTGCACCGTCAGCAAGCGCACCGCCTGCTCCATCGCGGTGGCCGGTGCCAGCACGCCACCGGCCTTGAGCGCGCGCACCAGCGCATACGGCGTGGTGAAACGCCCGCCTGCCACCTGCAGCGACACCGCCAGCAGCGCACGCAGGTTGGCCAGCACGGTCTGGCGTTGCACCTCGGGGGCGGCCGCCGCGTAGCGGGCGAGCACGTCGTGCCGGCTGAAGATTGCCTGCAGGGCGTCGTGCGCGGGCAAGGCATCGAGCCAGGCCTTCCATTGCGCGAGCCGCGCACCGACACCATGCAGCGTCGAGTCGTGCGGCCAGTCCTGCTGCAGCAGTTCGAACCAGCTTGCCCCGGTCTCGCGTCGGCGCACCGCCAACGCCGCCAGCGCGTCGTCGGGGCAGTCGAACAGCGGCGAGCGCAGGACACGTGCCAGCGACAGGTCGTGGCGTGGCGACACCAGCACATCGAGCAGCGCGACGATGTCGAGCACTTCGCAGCAATCGATCAAGGCCGTGCTCTCGCCCAGGTGCGCCGGCACGCGCAAGGCACGCAACGCCTCCTGCAAGGGCGTGAGTCCGGCGCGCCGGCGCGACAACACCATCACCTGCCCGGGCGCCAGTCCCTCGGCAACGCGGGCGGCAATCCACGCTGCCACCTGGCGCGCCTCTGCCATGCGCAGGCTCTCCTCGGCCAGCAGGCGCGGCTCGCGCAAGCTGTCGCGCCAGACCGCGGGAGCGTCTGCGGCCCCGGCCGCGTCCGCCTGCGCCGCCGACGGCCGCGCGCGCGCGATCGGCGGCAGGCGCAACACCTGGCCAAGATCCGTGCGACCGGTCGTGTGCGCACGAAACCCTGCATAGCGGCCTTCGTCCTGCGCCGCGCGCATCACCCGGTTGACGACATCGAGCACGCCGGGCGCGTTGCGCCGGGTGTGGTCGCAACTGAGCAGGTCTCCCCCCAGGGCCTGCACCACGAAGGTCTGTGCCGCCGCGAACACCTGCGGCTCGGCGCGCCGGAAGCGATAGATGCTCTGCTTGGGATCCCCGACGATGAACACGCCGGGCGCGCGGCCCCCGGCACCGGCATAACTGCCCAGCCAGGACGACAGGGCCTGCCACTGCAGCGGATTGGTGTCCTGGAATTCGTCGATCAGCAACTGCTGCACCCGGGTGTCGAGCCGCTCCTGCACCCACCCCGAGAGCGCCGGATCGGACAACAGCACCATGGCGGCGCGCTCGACGTCGCCCATGTCGATCCATCCACGCGCGCGCTCGAGTTCGGCAAAGCACGCGATCAGCAGGCGCGACAGCCGCGTCATGCGCTGCTGGTGCAGCCACGCATCGTGCTGGCGCTGCGCCGCGCACAGCAGTTGCAACTCGTCGCCGGCCTGCTGCGCGGCTGGATAGCGCTCCAGGTGCCTGTGCAATCGGTCCTCGTCCGAGACGAACAGGGACTTGCGCAGTGCAGCGAGACAAGCTGTCGCGGCCGCTCCATCCACCGTCGCCAGACCGGCGAGCCGCTGGATCGCCTGGGCCATTGCAGCGCCTGCCGTCTGTGGCGTCTTTTTTTTCGACTCGCGCGCCAAGGTCTGCGCCCAACCCATCCAGCGCGCCTGCGCCGACGCCGCCGACAACGCCAGCGCGGGCTCCTCCCACGCCGCCAGCGACGCAAACAGCACGTGGAAATGGCGCACCGAGGGTTGCACCGCGTGCACAGCATCTGCGCGCGCGAATTCGACGCGCTTGTCCAACGCGGCACCCAGCGCCTTTTCGGTCTGGGAGCGCCCGAATGCGCGCACCACGCAGGCGAAGTCCTCCCGGCGCTCCGGCTGCGCGAGCAGCGCCTGGTAGAAGCGCCGCCAGACCAGCGCCCTGGCGGCTGCGTCGTCCTCGAGCAACTCGTACTGCAGCGGCAATCCGAGCTGCTGCAGCACGGCGATCGGCGCTGCGCGCAGCAAGGCGGCGAACCAGCTGTGGAAGGTGCGGATCTGCACCGGCCGGTCGCACTGCAGCAGCGCCGCATGCAGCCCGGCAAGGCGCGTCGCCATGGCCTGCGCCGCCTGCGGTTCGTCCGGCACGACCACACCGCGGCTGCCCAGCTCCGCCAGCAGGCGCTCCGGGCTGGCAGCGGCAAACTCTTGCAGCCACTGGTAGAGCCGCGTGCGCATCTCGCTGGCCGCGCGCCGGGTGAACGTGATTGCCAGGATTTCGTGCGGTGGCACCGTCCAGCCACCGGTCTGCGGGTGATGGCTGGCAAAGAGCACGCGCACGATGCGCGACACCAGCATCCAGGTCTTGCCCGCGCCCGCGCAGGCCTCCACGGCCACGTGCCGCCGCGGATCGCAGGCCACCGCATAGAAACCCGCTGGCGACACGGCGTTGCCGTTATGCGCGTAGGCTGCCAGGCCGACCGGCCCGGCACCCGCGGCATCGGGCCGCGCATCCACCGCTTGCAGCTGCACACGCTCGTTCGTCATGGCGATGCCGGCACCGGCTGCGCGGCGCTCCAGAAATCCTTGCGGCACAAGCCCCGCGCGGCGCAAAAATCACAGCTTGCACCGGCGCCGATCGCGGGCAGGGGCGCGCCGGCGGCGATGCGGCCGAGATCGCGCGCGATGCCCTGCAGCAACTGCCCCCGCCACCGATCGGCGTCGGGCAGATCGAACGCCTTGGGAGCTTCGGTCTCGACGATGCTCAGGTAGCTCGCCTCGACCCGTTCGGTCTCCAGCAGCGCCGCGTAGAACGCGAGCTGGGTGTCTTCCTGGGGCTGGCGCACGCGTTGCACGGTCTTGTCCCGCGCCTCCGTCTTGTAGTCGATCAGCAATGCACCGCCATCGGGCAGTCGATCGATGCGGTCGATCCGGCCGATCAGCGTCCATTGCGCCAGTTGCACCTCGCGCTGCACCTCCGCCGCCTGGAATCGTGCACCCTGCGCTTCGTGCCTTTCGAGCCAGCTCAGGTAGGCCGCGCGCACCTGTGGCCAGACGCAGGCAAACGGCAGGAACTCGTCGCTCGCCAGCGCCAGCTCCGCGCTTGCACGCTCTGCCGCCTGATCGAGCATGGCCGCACGCGCGTCGTCCTGCGCAGCGGGCGCGCCGGCCCTCAGCTCGTGGAAGCGGCGCAGCACCGCGTGCAGCCAGTTGCCGAAATCGCGCTTGTCCAGCGCGGTGTCGAGTTCCTCTGCCTCCTGCAACTGGAGCATGCGCAAGGCGAAGAAGCGGTAGGGGCAGCGGCGCAGGTCCTCGTACGCGCTGGCCGACAGCCGCGCGACCCCGAGCGCCGGCGCACTGGGCGCGGGCATCTGCGGCGGGCATGCGTGCAGCGTGCGCACGACGCGCGGATCGGGAGCCAGCCCGGGCTGATCCAGCCGCAGCCGCTGCACCAGCGGGCTGGGCATCACCGTTTCGCCGGCGTCGCTCGCGCGCCACAGGATGTCGACCTGCGGCGCGGCCAATGCATGGGCCCAGGCCATGCGCAAGGACTCGGCCAGTTGCTCGCGCGCTGGCAGACCGAGCACGGCGCGCTGCGCCGAGGTCCATGCACCAGGCAAGTCGGGCGACGCGGGCAGGCTGTTCTCGTCGCAGCCCGGCATCACCACTGCCGCCACGTTGCGTCCCAGCAACTGACTGAGCGGCAGGATCACCACCTGCGCCTGCTCCGGATGCGGTGGCACGAAGCTGCCGGCCTCGAGCACCTGGCCGACCCAGCCCGCGAAGCCGGCCAGCGTGAGCACCTGCACGGCATCGGCCAGATCGCCATCGGCATGCTCGTGCAGGTGCAAGGCATCGATCACGGCTTGCCCGGCGCTGTCCTGCAGCAGCATGGACCACTGGCCGCACGCCTGGAGCGTCGCACGCAGGCCGCGCAGCCAGCCAGAGAGCCCGCGCGGCAGTTGCAGGTCGGCACGCCAGCCATCCACGCGCGCACGGCTGGCGGGGTCGACCGCGGCCGAACGCCAGTCGCGCGCAGCGCCGCGGCGCAACTGCTGCTCCATCCGGTCCGCGTCGAGGCTCAGCACCGCGGGCAACTGCTTGGCCCATTCCAGCACCGCATCCGTGCTGGCGTCCGGCGCCGCGGCGCGCAGCAGGCCGACCACGGCCGCGGCCGCGCGGGTGGTCGACAGCGTCCAGCCGGTTTCGTCACGCACGGCCACGCCGCGTTGCGCCAGCATGGCGCTGACGCGACGGGTGAGCACGCGATCGTGCGCCACCAGCGCCACCGGCGCATGCCCCTGAAGCAACCGATCCAGCACTGCCGCGCTGGCGCGTTCCGCCTCGTCCTCGGCGTCCATGGCCTGGTGCATCCGGCGCTGGCCGGCGCCAGCGGGGAGTGCGAGCGGCAAGGTGACTGCATGCGCGCCCCAGCGTCGCTGCAAGGCGGCGTGCATCGGATCGCGCTGCAGCCCTTCGACCAACACCAGCAGTTTGGCCTGCGCACGAAACAGCACATCGGTGGCGTAAGCGCTGTGCGCAGCCCATGCCAGCGCGACCTGTCCCAGGCGCGATTCCCACTCCAGGAACGGCGAAGCCGCCATGTCCTGCAACGCATGCAGCGTGCGCTCCCCCCAGGCAATGCGTTCGGCAGGCGCCACCGCGGCAGCCAGTGGTGCCACGCTCCAGGCCACTTCCATCAGACGAGCGACCAGCGCCGGCGGCGCCGCCGGATGCCCCGCGCGAGCGAGCAACGCGGCACTGGTCAGCAGGTCACGCGCCGGGTCACGCAGCAGATCGTCGGTGCCGGGCACGAAACCGCCCAGCGTCCGGCTCCAGTTCAGCGTGGTCTCGAAACGTGGCATGAAATAGCTGCCGGCCGCCGCAGGTGCCGCGCGCATCCACGCCGCGCGCGCCACGGGGATCAATTGCACGTACGGCAGCAGCACCACTACCTCGGCCGGGTGCAGTTGCCTGCGTCCGATCTCGCGCTGCACGGCAGCACTCAGGTGCGCCCATGCCGCGCTGCCACGATCGTCGATCACGGGCCGATCCAATGCTTCGCCAGCGCGTACACCAGCCCGCGGGCGGCCGCACACGGGCGGGGCGCCAGGCCGACGCGCAACACGGCAGGGGTATTGGTTTCTGTCACAATTTCGCCACTGTACCTGTACCGACCGCCGCAAGGAAACCCATGGCCAGCACGCTCATCAAACATGTCTCCGACGCATCGTTCGAAGCCGATGTGCTCAAGTCGCCGCAGCCGGTGCTGGTCGATTACTGGGCCGAGTGGTGCGGCCCCTGCAGGATGATCGCACCGATCCTCGACGAGGTGGCCAGCGGCTACGAGGGCAGGCTGCAGATCGCGAAGATGAACGTCGACGAAAACCGCGAGGTCCCGGCCCGCTTCGGCATCCGGGGCATCCCGACGCTGATGATCTTCAAGGACGGGCAACTCGCGGCGACCAAGGTCGGCGCGATGAGCAAGTCGCAATTGACCGCCTTCATCGACCAGCAACTGGCCTGAGCACGAACGGCGTGCGTCCAGACCGCGGCCCGCGCCTGCGCGCGCACGAGTCCGTGAAGCCGCCACGGCAGGGTTGCAGGCACGCGCACCACGGCCGCGCAACGTGTTGCGTGGCGGCCGCAGGCAGACGTTGCGGCGATCTTTTCCTGTCATAATCAAACGCAGTCACCGACCCGCATCCCGGGTCGGTTCTGGTTCCAGGTTTGGAACCACCGGTCGGGGCCCTGCTCTTGCCCCGTGCCGCACTCCCCGCACAGCTTTCGCGCCCTCTCCTAGCGCTCCTTTTCGGATACCCCCATGCACTTAAACGAACTCAAGGCACTGCACGTGTCCGAAGTCCTCAAGCAGGCCGAGGAGCTGGAGATCGAGAACACCGGTCGCATGCGCAAGCAGGAGCTGATGTTCGCCATCATCAAGAAGCGTGCGCGCACGGGCGAGCAGATCATTGCCGACGGCGTGCTGGAGATCCTGCCCGACGGCTTCGGTTTCCTGCGCAGCCCGGACACCAGCTACACCGCGAGCACCGACGACATCTACATCAGCCCGAGCCAGGTGCGCCGCTTCAACCTGCACACGGGCGACATGATCGAGGGCGAGGTGCGCACGCCGAAGGACGGGGAGCGCTACTTCGCGCTCAACAAGCTCGACAAGGTGAACGGGGGCGGGCCCGAGGAGAACAAGCACAAAGTGATGTTCGAGGCACTCACCCCGCTGTTCCCGAAGGAACAGATGCGGCTCGAGCGCGACATCAAGAGCGAAGAGAATATCACCGGGCGCATCATCGACATCATCGCGCCGATCGGCAAGGGCCAGCGTGCCCTGCTGGTGGCGCCACCCAAGAGCGGCAAGACGGTGATGATGCAGCACATCGCGCATGCCATCGCCGCCAACTACCCGGCCAGCCACATGATGGTGCTGCTGGTGGACGAACGCCCGGAAGAAGTGACCGAGATGCAGCGCACCGTCAAGGGCGAGGTCATCGCCTCCACCTTCGACGAGCCGGCGGCACGCCACGTGCACGTGGCCGAGATGGTGATCGAACGCGCGAAGCGGCTGGTCGAACTCAAGCGCGACGTGGTGATCCTGCTCGACTCGATCACGCGGCTGGCACGCGCCTACAACAACGTGGTGCCCTCCAGCGGAAAGGTGCTCACCGGCGGCGTGGACGCGAATGCCCTGCAACGCCCCAAGCGCTTCCTGGGTGCAGCGCGCAACGTCGAGGAAGGCGGCTCGCTCACCATCATCGCCACCGCGCTGATCGACACCGGCAGCCGGATGGACGAGGTGATCTTCGAGGAGTTCAAGGGCACCGGCAACTCCGAAATCCACCTGGACCGGCGGCTGTACGAAAAGCGCGTATTCCCCTCGATCCAGCTCAACCGTAGCGGCACCCGGCGCGAGGAGCTACTGCTGGCGCCCGAGATCCTGCAGAAGACCCGCATCCTGCGCCAGTTCCTCTACAACATGGACGAGATCGAGGCCATGGAACTGGTGCTCAAGCAGATGCGCGCCACCAAGAGCAACAACGAATTTTTCGACCAGATGCGCCGCGGCGGTTGAGCGCCGCCGCACAAATGAAACCACCCCCACGCTCCCCCGCTGCGCGTGGTCCGCTGCCCCCCGTGGGGGCGCGGCAGCGGCTTCGGACGGCCGGGCGCCGCTGGCATGCATGATGCCAATGCGCCACAACCCGTAGCAAGAGCGAGCCGTGCCATAATCGCCGATTTCACGCGCCAAGTACGCCGGGAGTCACGTTTGCGCAAGGACATGCGCAATGCCGGGCGCGGCTGGTGCACGCGAAGGAACACACCATGAAAGACGGAATCCATCCCAACTACCGCGAAGTCTGCTTCCTGGACTTGTCCAACAACTTCAAGTTCGTGACCCGCTCGTGCGTCAGCGCCAAGGAAAAGATCACCATGGATGACGGACGCGAGTTGCCGCTGTACAAGCTGGACACCTCCAGCGAATCGCATCCGTTCTACACCGGTACGCAGAAGTCGGTCGACAACATGGGCGGGCGCGTCGAGAAGTTCCGCAACCGTTTCGGCAAGGCAGCCGCCAAGTAGGCTGCACACCGTCCTGATCCAGGGCAGCCCGGGAAACCGTGCTGCCCTTTTTTGCCGCTTCGCGCCCCATCGGCGACCCGACTGGCGTATCGAACGTGAACCAACCCAGCCCCGCCATCGTCGCGCAAGGTGCGGTACGCCGCTTGCCCCGGCTGGCCTTGCTTGCGCTGTGCTTCGCCTACATCGTGCCGGGCCTGCTCGGCCGCGAGCCCTGGCGCGGCGCCGATATGGCTTCGTTCGGCTACATGCTGGACATGGCGCAAGGAACGACCGGTTGGCTCGATCCTCAGTTGATGGGCCTGCGACCGGAGGCGGACGGCCTGCTGGCATATTGGATCGGCGCCTGGTTCATCCAGGCCAGTCCTGGCTGGTTGTCCCCGGTGCTGGCGGCCCGCCTGCCTTTCGCCATCATGCTGGCCATCACGATGGCCGCCACCTGGCACGCGGTGCACGACCTGGCGCTGCAGCCGCGGGCACAGCCGATCGCGTTCGCCTTCGGTGGCCAGGCCGATTCGACCGACTACGCACGCGCCATCGGCGATGGCGGCCTGCTCGCGCTGATCGCCTGCCTGGGGCTGGCCCAACCGATGCATGAGGTCACCCCCTGGGCAGCCCAGCTGTGCTTCACGGCCATCACGTTCCATGCCGCCGCCGGGTTCGGGCGGCGCGTGCTGCAGCCGGCATTGGCCCTCGGGGTCGGGCTCGCGGGCCTGGTGCTGAGTGCCGCGCCAACGCTTGCGGTGCTGTTCGGCGCCGGCGCCGCCGTGCTGCACCTGCTGGCACCCGGAGCCGACGTCGGCGGCCGGCGCCGCGCCCTTCGTGTGGCCGGGCTGCTCGCGCTGTGCACCGTGCTGGCGGCGGCACTCGCCTCCGCACTCGAGCTCTGGCGCTGGCGCATCGTGTGGCCGATCGATTCCGACAACAAGGACTGGCGCAGCCTGGGTCGATTGCTGTTGTGGTTCACCTGGCCGGCATGGCCGTTGGTGCTGTGGACACTCTGGCGCTGGCGCCGCCAGATCTGGACCACGCAGTTCAGCCTGCATCTCGCGCTGCCGCTGTGGTTTGCCGTGATCACCATCGGCGCGAGCTGGACCACCCGCCCGGCCGACCGTGCCCTGCTACTGTCACTGCCGGCGCTCGCCACGCTGGCCGCCTTCGCGCTGCCTACGCTGCGACGCAGCGTGGCGGCGCTGATCGACTGGTTCACCCTGCTCTTCTTCACCGGCTGCGGGATCATCATCTGGATCATCTGGTTCGCCATGCAGACCGGAGTGCCGCGCCAGGCCGCGATCAACGTCTTCAAGCAGGCACCCGATTTCCACGCGCAATTCGGCTGGGCCAGCTTCGCCATCGCCGTGACGGCCTCGATCATGTGGGGCTGGCTGGTCCAGTGGCGCGCCGGGCGCCACCAACCCGTGATCTGGAAAAGCCTGGTGCTGCCCGCGGGCGGCGCCACCCTGGGCTGGCTGCTGCTGATGACGCTGTGGCTGCCGCTGCTCGATTTCGTGCGCAGCTACGACCTGGCCACGAACCGCCTGCGTGCACAGGTCGGCGCGCAAGCCTGCCTGCAGGTGCAGGACATCAGCCGCGACCAGATCGCCGCGCTGC
>JBDHRZ010000051.1:0-12091 GCA_039807845.1 Rhodoferax sp. | reverse complement strand
TTCTTCGCCGGGCAACCCATGTTGATGTCGATGATCTGGGCACCGCGCTCGACGTTGAAGGCGGCCGACTCGGCCATCATCGCGGCGTCCGTGCCGACGATCTGCACCGCGATCGGTCCGGGCTCGCCGTCGTGGTTGGCGCGCCGGGAGGTCTTGAGCGAGTGCTGCAGATCCGGCCGCGCGGTGATCATTTCGCTCACCGCGTGGCCCGCGCCCAGGCGCCGGCACAAGCGGCGAAACGGCCGGTCGGTGACGCCGGCCATCGGCGCCACCATGAGGCGATTCACGAGCGCAAACGGGCCGATCTGCATGGACAAGGTCGATGGCGACGGGTGGTTCGAGAGCAGGCTGCATGCACCAGCGACGCGGTGCGCGCAGAGATTCTAGCTGCCCAAAATTTCAGCAATCGAAATCTCCGTGGCGGGCACGGCTCCAGCGCCCCGGTCCCTATACTCGCGCCTGCGATGCACCACTGGATGGACCACCTGATCACGTTGCTGGCCTTGCCGCAATACGGGTTGAGCACGGTGGCACTGGTGTCCTTCCTATCCGCCACCTTGCTGCCGCTGGGCTCCGAGCCGGCGGTATTCGGCCTGGTCAAGATCAACCCGGGCCTGTTCTGGCCCGCCGTGCTGGTGGCCACTGCCGGCAACACGCTCGGCGGCGCCCTCACCTGGGCGATGGGCCTGGGCACGCATCAACTGGTCGAGAAACTGCGCCATTCGTCCTCGCACGGCCACGCGCTGCGCTGGCTCGAGCGGCTCGGCCCCAAGGCTTGCCTGCTGTCCTGGCTGCCGATCGTGGGCGACCCGCTGTGCGCGGTCGCGGGCTGGCTGCGCCTGCCGTTCTGGCCCTGCGTCACGTACATGGCGATCGGCAAGTTCCTGCGCTACCTGCTCATGACGGGCGCGCTGCTGTGGGTCTTCCCGGGCGGCATCTGAGCCGCCCCACCAGGCCGCAGGCGCATGGCCTGCGGGAGGCGCCCCATAATCGCGCCATGAAGACCACGGATGAGCCGACGCGCACGGGCGTGCGCAGCGGCGCAGCGCGCACCGAAACCCTGCACATCACCCGGCCCGACGACTGGCACCTGCACGTGCGTGACGGCCAGGCGCTGGAGACGGTGGTGCCGCACAGCGCGGCGCGGTTCGCCCGCGCCATCATCATGCCCAACCTGAAGCCACCGGTGAGCACGGTGGCGCAGGCACTGGCGTACGCCGCGCGCATCCGCGCGGCGGTCCCGCCGGGGAGCGATTTCACGCCCCTGATGACGCTGTACCTGACCGACCGCACCACGCCGGCCGAGATCCGGCGTGCTGCCGCCACCCGTGGCGCTGCCGACCAGGTACTGGCCGCCAAGCTGTATCCGGCCGGTGCCACCACCAACAGCGACGCCGGCGTGACGAGGATCGAACACATCCGTCCGGCGCTCGAAGCGATGCAGCGCGAGGGTCTGGCGCTGCTGGTGCATGGCGAAGTGACCACGCCCGAGGTCGACCTGTTCGACCGCGAAGCGGTCTTCATCGACGAGCAGTTGATCCCGCTGCGACGCGACTTCCCGGAGTTGCGCATCGTGCTCGAGCACGTCACCACCCGTGACGCGGTGCAGTACGTACGTGCCGCGGGCGCGCGCACGGCAGCCACCATCACCGCGCACCACCTGCTGTTCAACCGCAACGCGATCTTCGCGGGCGGCATTCGGCCGCACTATTACTGCCTGCCGGTGCTCAAGCGCGAGACCCATCGCCAGGCGCTGCTGACGGCGGCCACCAGCGGCGAGGCGTGCTTCTTCCTGGGCACCGACAGCGCACCGCATCCGGCGCACCTGAAGGAGCATGCCTGCGGCTGCGCGGGCTGCTACACCGCGCACGCCGCGCTCGAGCTCTATGCCCAGGCGTTCGAGGCCGCCGGAGCGCTCGACCGGCTGGAAGCGTTCGCGAGTTTCCACGGGCCCGACTTCCATGGACTGCCGCGCAACACCGGCCGCGTGACGCTGCAACGCCAGGCCTGGCAGGTGCCCGAGGAATACCCGTTCGGCGACGGCGTGCTCAAGCCGCTGCAGGCCGGGGAGTCCCTGGCCTGGAGACTGTTGGCGCAATGAGCCCGCCGGTGCCAGGCGGCCGGCACGGCAGTCCGTGGCCGGCACTGGACTGGGAGCAGCCCTGGCTGGCGCCGTTTCGCCAGCGCGGGCAGGTGGTGGAGCAGGCGGTGCAGCGCGGCATGCCGGTATACCAGGCACTGAACCAGGCGTGCCAGGCACCGGTCGAATTCGTACCCCAGTCGGCCCTGCCGCCAGGCATGGCGTATGAGCGCTTCATCGCGCAGACCGGGCAGTGCCCGAGCCGGGACGGCTGGCACGACCTGTTCAATGGCCTGTGCTGGATGCACTTGCCAGCCACCAAGAAGCGCCTGAACGAGTTGCAGGCCGCGCAGATCCGTGCCCAGGGCCCGGTCGCACGGCGCGGGCCGGTGCGTGACGCGATCACGCTGCTCGATGAAAACGGCGCGCTGCTGCACGCACCCGCACCGCTGTGGCAGGCACTGCTGGATCGGCGCTGGGAGCAGTTGTTCGGCCCTCTGCGCGCGCTGTGGCAGGACGCGCGGCTGGTGCTGCTCGGCCACGCCCTGCTGGAGAAGCTGCAGACACCGCGCAAGGCGATCACGGCGCACGTGCTGGCACTGCCGCAACCGGTGGCATCGCTCGCCGGGATGGACGACTGGACCGCACGCCAGCTCGACGCGCCGCTGCTGGCGCGCAAGCCGTTTGCCCCGCTGCCGGTGCTCGGCGTGCCGGGTTGGTGGCAATCCAACGACGACCCCGCGTTCTATCGCGACCCGGGCGTGTTCCGCCGCGCCTCGCCGGCCCTGGCCAGAACGCAATAACCGCAGGACGGCAGGGCTTGGAACCGGCGATCCCCTTGAATTCACCGGCTTTGCCCCTACCATGCTGGCGCAGTGCCCCGCACTGGAAGCTTGTCGGGCTTGCGGCGCCGAAAGCGAAATTCGACTCCGGCCGCGGCCGGCCACAACCCACCGAAGACCCATGAAACGAATCCTGCTGTTTGTACTGACCAACCTCGCCGTCGTGGCGGTGCTGGGCATCGTCGCCAATATCCTGGGCGTGAACCGCTTCCTGACGGCGAACGGCCTGAACCTGGGTGCGCTGCTCGGCTTCGCGCTGGTCATGGGCTTCGGCGGCGCGCTGATCTCGTTGCTGATCAGCAAGCCGGTGGCCAAGTGGAGCGCCGGCGTGCAGGTGATCGAGCAGCCGCGCAACGCCGATGAAGCCTGGATCGTGGAGACCGTGCGCAAGCTCGCCGAGAAGGCGCAGATCGGCATGCCCGAGGTCGGCATCTTCGAGGGCGCGCCCAACGCCTTTGCCACCGGTGCGTTTCGCAACCATGCACTGGTGGCGGTCTCCACCGGCCTGCTGCAGGGCATGACGCGCGAGGAAATCGAGGCCGTGATCGGCCATGAGGTAGCGCACGTCGCAAATGGCGACATGGTCACGATGACGCTGATCCAGGGCGTGATGAACACCTTCGTGGTGTTCATCAGCCGCGTCGTCGGCTACGCGGTGGACAGTTTCCTGAACCGAGGCAACGACCGTGAGTCATCGGGGCCGGGCATCGGCTACTGGGTCACGACGGTCGTGCTCGACATCGTGCTCGGCTTCGTGGCCGCGATGATCGTCGCCTGGTTCTCGCGCCAGCGCGAATTCCGCGCCGACGCCGGCTCGGCCCGTCTCATGGGCCGGCGCCAGCCGATGGTCGACGCGCTCGCGCGCCTGGGCGGCATGACTGCGGCCGAGTTGCCCAAGAGCCTGTCGGCGATGGGGATTGCCGGCGGCATCGGCCAACTGTTCTCGACCCACCCGCCGATCGAGCAGCGCATCGCGGCGCTGCAGAACGCACCGGCAACCTGAGCGCGCCCCAGCCCCAGGCTGCGCGAGCACCCCTCCGAAAGGGGTGCGAGGAAACCTGGGGCTGGCCCTGCGTTTCCTCGCGAGCGCGTGCAGCTGCCTCGGCGCCTGTGAGCCCATGCATCACAGGACTGGAGCTTGCGCTGTGATGAACGGCGCGCCAGCCCGAACGCTCAGAGCCAGTGCCAGCGCCTCCGCCACCCGGATGCCGTCGACACCGGCCGACAGGATGCCGCCGGCATAACCCGCGCCTTCGCCGGCCGGGTACAGGCCCTGCACCGCCAGGCTCTGGAAGTCGTCGGCGCGCATGATGCGCAGCGGCGAGGAGGTGCGCGTCTCCACGCCGGTGAGCACCGCATCGGGCATGTCGAAGCCGGCAATCCGCTGGCCGAATACCGGCAGCGCCTCGCGGATGGCCTCGATCGCATAGCCGGGAAGCGTCGCCCCGAGGTCGCCCAGCGCGACGCCGGGCCGGTACGACGGCTCGACACCACCGAACGCGCTCGACGGGCGTGCGGCGAGGAAATCGCCCACCAGCTGCGCCGGCGCCTGGTAATTGCCGCCGCCGAGCCGAAACGCCGCCGCCTCCAGTTCGCGCTGCAGCACGATGCCGCGCAGCGGATGTGCGGCCAGGGCGGCCGCCTCGAGCGACAGATCCTCGCCCAGCGCCGCACGCAGGCGCGCCCCATCCGACGGAAAGTCCTGCGGCGTGATGCCCACGACGATGCCGGCATTGGCATTGCGTTCGTTGCGCGAGTACTGGCTCATGCCGTTGGTCACGACCCGGCCGGGCTCGGAGGTTGCCGCCACCACCGTGCCGCCGGGACACATGCAGAAACTGTAGACCGAACGGCCGTTGCCCGCGTGGTGCACGAGCCGGTATTCGGCCGCCCCGAGTGCCGGGTGGCCGGCGTGGCGGCCCCAGCGTGCGCGGTCGATCAGGCTTTGCGGATGCTCGATGCGAAAGCCGATGGAGAACGGCTTCGCCTGCATCGGCACGCCACGCTGGTGCAGCATCACGAAGGTGTCGCGCGCGCTGTGGCCCAGGGCCAGCACCACCTGTCTCGCCGGCAACTCGAACACAGCGCCCGACTGGCGGTCCTGCACGCGCAGCGCACGCACGCGCCGCGTACGGCCAAGCGCATCGGACGACGCAGCCTCCAGCAGCAGGTCGGTCACGCGCTGCTCGAACCGGATCTCGCCGCCCAGCGCCAGGATCTGCGCGCGCAGTTGTTCCACCACCTTGACCAGCCTGAAGGTGCCGATGTGCGGATGCGCATCGACCAGGATTTGCGCCGGCGCGCCCGCCTGGACGAGTTCCGTCATCACCTTGCGACCGAGATGGCGCGGGTCGCGGATCTGGCTCCACAGCTTGCCATCGGAAAACGTGCCGGCGCCGCCTTCGCCGAACTGCACGTTGGACTCCGGGTCGAGCAGGCCCTTGCGCCACAGTCCCCAGGTGTCGCGGGTGCGCTGGCGCACCGGGCGGCCACGTTCGAGCACGATCGGGCGCAGGCCCATCTGAGCCAGCAGCAACGCGGCAAAGATGCCGCACGGCCCGAAGCCCACCACCACCGGCCGCTCGGCGTGTGCAGGCGCCGGTGCACCGGGCACGGTCTGGACTGGCAAGCGGTAGCGCTGGTCCGGCGTCGGCCCGACGGTGTTCGAGCCGGCCAGGCGCTGCAGCACGGCCGCCTCGACCGGGCCGGGCAGTGTCACGTCCAGCACGTAGACCCGCTGCAGGCGGGCATGGCGCGCATCGATGCTGCGCTTGAACACTTCGATCGCGGCAATATCGCCGGACGCCACGCCCAGCACCTGCGCGACCTTGCGCTGCAGGTCCTGCGCCGCATGCTCCAGCGGCAGCTTGAGTTCGGACACACGGATCATCGTGCCTGCCGCAACCCGGCGCGCGCGCCCGAACGGCCCACCCGGCGGCCCGCCCGCGCGGCCCGACACGCGCGGCGAAACGCTGGTGCCGTGTTTCGCATTGGCGTGCCGGTGGCATGAAATGGAGGGCAGGCAATCATGGCAGGCGGTTCGCGCGGCCCATTGCGCCGCATTCCTTGCGCCGCATTGTGTCAGCAGCCGATAATCGGCTCCGTGAAGCCCACCAGACTGTCGCTGGTGCAAGCCCCTCGGGGACGGCGCGCAGGCGCCGGGTGGAAACACCGCACTGGAGGAAAGTCCGGACTGCACAGGGCAGCGTAGCAGCTAACGGCTGTCCACCGAAACCCGCGCGCGCAAGCGTGCGGCACGAGGTGAGGATCAGAGCAACAGAGACGAGTCGCCAGGGCGGGTCACCGCCGGGGCGGGTGAAACGGGCAATCTCTACGCGCAGCAATACCAAGTAGGCACACGCTGGGAGAGTACCCCTCCCCCTGCCCGGGGCCCCCGGGATGTGTGCGGGTAGGTAGCACCGAGCCGTCGGGCGACCGACGGCCCAGATCGATGGCAGTCACGTCGCGGGCAACCGCGATGCACAGAATCCGGCTTATCGGTGGGCTTCACATTCTCTGCGCTGCCGTGGCGCGCAGCCACGGCCCGCCCGCCCTGCGGGCGCAACATGGCCGATCCCGCAACAGGCGTCCCTGGGGCCGGCCACGTTCGCCGCTGGCCCGAACGGCACCGGCACGCTACAGTCGCGGCTCTGACCCCCTCCACTGCTGACCGAGCATGAACCCAGCCACCGCACCGAACCCCTTTCCGAGTTGGGACCCGACCCACGCCGCCGCCCTGGACGAGACGCAACTGCTGCTCTACCGCTCGAACCTGCTCGGGTCGGATCTGCGCATCACCAATTTCGGCGGCGGCAACACCTCGGCCAAGCTCGACCAGCGCGATCCGCTCACCGGTGACACGGTCCGGGTGCTCTGGGTCAAGGGCTCGGGCGGCGATCTCGGCTCGATGAAGCTCGACGGATTCGCCAGCCTCTACCTCGACAAGCTGCACACCCTGCAGCGCCTGTACCGCGGCCCCGCACACGAGGACGAAATGGTCGGCTACCTGCCGCACTGCACGTTCGACCTCAACCCCCGCGCGGCCAGCATCGACACCCCGCTGCACGCCTACCTGCCGTTTGCGCACGTCGACCACATGCACCCCGACGCGGTGATCGCGATCGCGGCCACCGGCAACAGCGAGGCGCTGACCGCGGCAGCGTTCGGCGCCAGCGTGGGCTGGCTGCCCTGGCGCCGGCCCGGCTTCGAACTGGGCATGCAACTGCAGCGCTACGTGCAGGCGCACCCGGGCCTGCGCGGCGTGGTGCTCGCCGGCCACGGCCTGTTCACCTGGGGCGACAGTTCCCAGGCCTGCTACGAGAACACGGTCGCGGTGATCGCGCAGGCGCAGCAGTGGCTCTCAGGACAGGCCGCGCAACGCGGGGCGAAGCCCTTCGGCGGCCCCAGGGTCGACGCCTTGCCGCGGCACGAACAGGACGGCGCACTGGCGCGCATCCTGCCGGTGCTGCGCGGCATCGTCAGCAACGACGGCCACATGGTGGCACACCTGGACCGGCAGGACGCGGTGCTCGAATTCGTCAACGGCCGCGACATGCCTGCACTCGGCGCCCTGGGCACCTCGTGTCCGGACCACTTCCTGCGCACCAAGATCAGGCCGCTCGTGCTCGACCCTGCCGTGTGCGCGCTGGAAGGCGCGGCGCTGCGCGCGGCACTGGAGGAGCGCGTGCGTGCCTACCGCGACGACTATGCGGCCTACCACGCGCGCTGCAGGCGGCCGGACAGCCCGCCGATGCGCAATGCGAACCCGGTGATCGTGCTGCTGCCGGGCATCGGCATGGTGGCACTGGCGCGCGACAAGACGACCGCACGCATCGCAGCGGAGTTCTACCTGAACGCGATCAACGTGATGCATGGGGCCAGCACCATCGACCGCTACCAGGGCCTGCCCGAACAGGAAGCCTTCGACATCGAGTACTGGGCGCTCGAGGAGGCCAAGCTGCAGCGCGCCCCGAAGCCCCGGCCGCTGGCCGGCAAGGTGGCCCTGGTGACCGGGGGCGCGGGCGGCATCGGGCGCGCGATCGCGGAGCGCTTGCTCGCCGAAGGGGCCTGCTGCGCACTGCTCGACCTCGATCCGCAGGCGCTGCAATCGGTGGTGGACGAACTCGGCAAGCGTTTCAGCCCGGACCTGGTGCGTGCGATCCACTGCGACGTGACCGAGGAAGACCAGGTGCTGGCCGCATTCGCCAGGACCACGCTCGAATACGGCGGAGTGGACATCCTGGTCTCCAACGCCGGCATCGCCTCGGCCGCAGCGATCGAGGACACCACGCTGGCGCTGTGGAAGCGCAACCAGGACATCCTGGCGACCGGCTATTTCCTGGTCGGACGCGAGGCGTTTCGCCTCATGAAGGCACAGGGGATCGGCGGCTCGATGGTGTTCATCGCCAGCAAGAACGGCCTGGTGGCGAGCAACCAGGCGATCGCCTACTGCGCGGCCAAGGCAGCCGAAGTCCAGCTCTCGCGCAGTTTTGCGCTCGAAGGCGCGCCGCTGGGCATCCGCTCCAACGTCGTCAACCCCGACGCGGTGATCCGCGGCAGCCGGATCTGGCGCGGTACCTGGAGCCGCGAGCGCGCCGCAGCCAACCGGATCGAGGAAGCCGAGCTGGAGACGTTCTATCGCGAACGCTCGATGCTCAAGCGCAGCGTGCTGCCGCAGGACGTGGCCGAGGCCGCCTGGTTCCTGGCCAGCGACCTGGCATCGAAATCAACCGGCAACATCCTCAACGTCGACGCCGGCAACCTCGCGTCGTTCACCCGCTGAACCCACTACCGACCCACCACCATGCCAAACACCATCGACCCGGACCAGATCGCCAGCGAGAACGCACGCAGCGCAGCGCAGATCGAGCAGGACTGCCAGCACCTGGGCGAGCAACTGGCACGCCGCGGCATCGACCTGGGAGAGATCGAGACCCGCGTGGCCGCCTTCGGCGTGGCGCTGCCGTCCTGGGGCGTGGGCACCGGAGGAACCCGGTTCGCACGTTTTCCGCAAGGCGGCGAACCGCGCGACGTGTTCGACAAGCTGCAGGACTGCGGCGTCATCCAGCAACTGGTGCGCTGCACGCCCAGCGTTTCGCCGCACTTTCCCTGGGACCGCTGCAGCGACTACCGTGAATTGCGCGAGCATGCGCAGGCGCACGGGCTGGCGTTCGGTGCGGTCAACTCGAACACCTTCTCCGATCAACCCGGGCAGGCGCACTCCTACAAGTTCGGCAGCCTCACGCACACCGATGCGGCAGTGCGCGCACAGGCGGTCGCGCACAACCTGGAGTGCATCGCCATCGGACGCCAGCTCGGCAGCCAGGCGATCACGGTGTGGATCGGCGACGGTGCGAATTTCCCCGGCCAGAGCCACCTGCGCCGCGCGTTCGAGCGCTACCTCGCAAGCACCGCGCAGATCTACGCCGGCCTGCCGCAGGACTGGCACCTGTTCCTCGAGCACAAGCTGTACGAGCCCGCCTTCTACGCCACGGTGCTGCAGGACTGGGGTTCGAGCCTGCTCGCGGCGCAGAGCCTGGGGCCGAGGGCACGCTGCCTGGTCGACCTGGGCCACCACGCACCCAATACCAACATCGAGATGATCGTGGCGCGTCTGGTGCATGCGCGCAAGCTCGCCGGGTTCCACTTCAACGACAGCAAGTACGGCGACGACGACCTCGACAGCGGATCGATCGACCCGTTCCAGCTGTTCCTGATCTTCAACGAACTGGTGGACGCCGGGCAGACCGGCGCATTCGATCAGGCGCCTGCGCACATGCTCGACCAGTCGCACAACGTGACCGACCCGATCGAGAGCCTGATGACCAGCGCCATGATGGTGCAGCGCTGTTTTGCACAGGCATTGCTGGTGGACCGCGCCGCGCTGGCCGCGTACCAGGAGGCGAACGACGCCTTGATGGCGGCGCAGACGCTCAAGCAGGCCTTTCACACCGACGTGACGCCGCTGCTGCAGAAGCTCCGCATGCGCGCTGGCGGTGCCGCCGACCCGGTCGCCACCTACCGCGCAAGTGGCTACCGCCAGCGCATGGCGCAGGCGCGACCGGCCAGCCGCACGGGCAGCGGCATCGTGTAGCGCCGTGCTTCACGCTGCACGAGCGACATGGCGCGGCCTCCGGTGCCTCGCCGGGCAGCCGGCCCGGCGAGGCACCGGGCGGCAGGCCCATGGAACCAGGCCCGGGACGCCGCGCAGCACACGGGCGATCATGTGAATCGGGGTGGACCCAACGTGCCGCGAAGCAGCGACACACTGCTGACGCTGGTGATCGACATCGGCAAGACGCACGCCAGGCTGCTGTTGGTCGACCCGCACGGCGCGCTGGTGGAGCAGCACAGACGGGCCAATGCGAGCGCGAGCTCACCGCTGGGGTACCCGGCGCTGGACCTGCAGGGGCTGGCCGCATGGATCGTCGCCACGCTGGCGGCGAGCGACCGCAGCGGGCAGTGCGCGCATGTGATCGCCAGCACGCACGGCGCGGCCGTGGTGGCGCTCGCCGGGACTGGGACAGTCGCCTGGGATCCGCTCGATTACGAATTCGACCCGTTTGCCGATGCCGACGAAGCGCCGGCGCCGGGCCTGCCGGCCGGGCAGGCGCTGGCGCGCGCCTATGCCCTGACGCGCGACCCGTTCGCGCAGACGCTGGCACCCGACCTGCCCGCGGGCCTGAACATGGCGCGCCAACTCTACTGGATGCAGCAACGCCACCCGCAGGCCTGGGCGCGCACGACGGACCTGCTGCCGTATCCCCAGTACTGGGCCTGGTGGCTGAGCGGGGTGCGCGCCAGCGAGTGCAGTTCGCTCGGCTGCCACACCCAGCTCTGGCTCCCGACCACCGGGAGTTTTTCCGCGCTGGCGCAGACCCAGGGCTGGGCCGGCCTGTTTGCGCCGCTGCGCCAGGCCTGGGACACGCTCGGACCCGTGCGCCCCGAACTGGCGCGCCGCTGCGGGCTGCCACTTGATTGCCAGGTGCACGTGGGGGTGCACGACAGCAACGCCTGCCTGGCGCGCTACCTGCAGCCAGGCACGCAGGGGTCGACACGGGCAACGGCGCCGACGGACGCGCTGACGCTCGTGTCCTCCGGCACCTGGACCGTGCTGATGGCGCCCGGTGCGCCGCTGGGGGCGCTCGATGCGCAATCGGACATGCTGGCCAACGTGGACGTGTTCGGCCGCGCGACACCGACGGCGCGCTTCATGGGCGGGCGCGATTTCGCAGCGCTGCTGCACGGCGCACCGGCGCAGGCCGGCTCGGCAACCGCGCTGGCACAACTGATCGGCGCCGGGATCATGGCGCTGCCTGCGCCGGCCGGGCGCTCCGGTGACGGTCCGTGGCTGCAGCGCGCGGGGCAACCGATGCGCGCCGGGGAACACGGCCGCATGCCAGCCAGCCAGCGCGCGTCCCTCGCGACCTTGTATTGCGCCCTGATGACGGCCACCCGCGTCGAGCGCCTGTGGCATGGCACCCCGGTGGACGGCCGCCGCATGATCGTGGAGGGTCCCCTGGCCACCAACCCCCTCTACCTCGCGCTGCTGCAGGGCCTGTTGCCCGGCCACCGCTGCCTGGCCAATCCGGACCCGCTGGAGGGCACCGCCGCCGGCGCCGCGGCCTTGTGCGGCTGGACGCAGCCCGGCCGATGCATGCTGCAGCCGGTGTCCGCCTGTGCGCTACCCGGGCTCGAGGACTACCGGCGCGCATGGCTCGCCGCATGCTGAATAACCCTCGATGATGTACATCAACGCATTGCAGAAAACAAAAGTTACGCTACATTGCCAGACGTACCGTTGCCCGGCGCGGTATCGCCGGACACCGCCACTCGACAACAAGGAGACACATCATGAAGAAACTGTTCATGTCCATCGCGCTTGCCGCCGGCACCACGCTCGCGGCGGTCGGAGCGTCCTTCGCGCAGGCACCCCAGACCGAAGGCCAACTGGTCGTCTACGCCTCGCACCCGGCCCAGATGGTCGACCATTTCCTCAAGCTGTTCGGCGACAAGTACGGCATCCGCGTGACCAGCGTGAAGGCCGGCACCGGCGAGTTACTCAACCGCATCAAGGCCGAGCGCAACCGCCCGGCGGCCGACATCATGTGGGGCGGCTTCTCCGACACCGGCGCCTCCTCGCCCGACCTGTTCGACGTCTACCGCTCGC
>JBDHRZ010000050.1:0-12192 GCA_039807845.1 Rhodoferax sp. | reverse complement strand
ACCCTTGTCCGACATAGCTGTTTCCCGAATCTGCTGGGTGGGTGCGCGACCGCGGGGCCGCACACGTCAGGGGGCGCACAGTTTAGCATCGACCGGCACGGCCGGCCGCTCAGTCGCCGAGGACCTTGCCCGGGTTCATGATGCCGGCGGGGTCGAGCACCTGCTTGATGGCCCGCATCAGGTCCAGCTCCACCCCGCCCCGGTAGCGGTGCAGCTCGGGCACCTTGAGCAGGCCGATGCCGTGCTCGGCGCTGAAGCTGCCGCCGAGGCCGACCGCAACGGCACCGATCTCGGCGCTGAGCCCCTCCCACAGGTCGAGGAAGGCGGCCGGCTCCATGCCCACGGGCTGGCTGAGGTTGAAGTGGATGTTGCCGTCCCCCACATGGCCGAAGGCCACCACGCGCGTGCCCGGCGCCATCTCGCCGACCCGGCGTTGCGCGGCCTCGAGGAATGCCGCGACCTGCGAAACCGGCACCGAGACGTCGTTCTTGATGCTGGCCCCGCCCACCCGCTGGGCATCGGAGATGTCGTGGCGCAGTCCCCAGAATGCCTCGCGCTGCGGGCCGCTGCGGGCGGCCACGCCATCGCTGAGCAGGCCGGATTCCAGGCAGTCGGCGAGGAAGGCCTCCAGGTCCGCCTCGGCGCTCGCCTGGTCCCTTGCGGTGGCGATCTCGAGGAGTACGTACCAGGGCGCGGGCCGGGCGAGCGGGTCGCGGGCCGCCGGCCGGTACTCGAGCACGAAGTCGAGCGCCTGGCGGCCGAGGAGCTCGAAGGCGATCAGCTCGTCGCCCAGCGCCAGGCGCGCCCGGCTGTGGAGCGCGATGGCCGCCGCGGGATCCGGCAGGGCCACCACGGCGGTGGCCACGCCGCGCGGCCGCGGGTAGAGCGTGCAGGTGGCCGCGGTGATGAACCCCAGCGTGCCCTCGGCGCCGATGAAGAGCTGCTTGAGGTCATAGCCGGTGTTGTCCTTGCGCAGCGCGCGCAGCGCGTCGAAGACCCGGCCATCGGGCAGCACCACCTCGAGCCCCAGCACGAGCTCCCGCGCGGTGCCATAGCGCAGGACGTTGGTGCCCCCCGCGTTGGTGGAGAGGTTGCCGCCCAGCATGCAGCTGCCCTCGGAGGCGAGGCTCAGCGGGAAGAACCGGTCGGCCTCCTCCGCCGCCGACTGCAGCGCGGCCAGCACGCAGCCGGCCTCCGCCGTGATGGTGTAATTGTCCGGGTCGAGGTCGCGGATCGCGTGCAGGCGCCGCGCCGACAAAATGACCTCGGGAGACCCGACCTGCGAGCGCGCCACGGCACCGCCCACCAGCCCGGTGTTCCCGCCCTGGGGCACCACGCCGATGCCGTGGTGCCCGCACAGGCGGATGATCGCGGCCGCCTCGGCGGTCGTGGCGGGCAGCAGCACCAGATCCGCCACCCCGTAGTACCGGCCCCGCCACTCGGCGAGGAACGGGGCGGCGTCCGCCGGCCCGGTCAGGCAACCGGCAGGGCCGGTGATCTCCTGGAACTCCCGCACGATGCGCGGATCGATGAGGCTGGGCATGGCAGGTACAACGGCTCCGGGGCCCGCGCGGCGGCTTGCGCCGCTGCCGATGAATGCAGTAGGTTCTCCTGTGCCGCATGTTAGTTCTCCTTGGGGCGGCTCGCCAGATCATGCCCGTACCCGGTTCGCGAGCGACCTGATGGAACAGATGTTGCGTGGCCAGAACACCCCGGATGGCGCCGGCCGCGAGGCGGATGCCGTGCTGGCCGATGCGGGCCTCGACCTGCGCCAGCGCGGCTCGCTCCTCGACCTGGACCGCCAGCTCCATGCCCACTGGAGCCTGGGCCGCAACCTGATCCTCGCCTGGTGTCCCTGCGCCGATGGCCTGCTGGCACTGGTGGTGCCCCACTACGCCGTGGCCGAATACGCGGCAGGCGACGATCCGGGCGGCGCGGCCACCACTGCCCGGCAGGAGTTCATCACCCGCCTGCTGTCCGGGCCGCGCCAGTTCTCCCCGCGCCAGCTCGCCAACGCCGCGCGGCTGCTCGGTGCGGAGCCGGCGCACCTCACGCTGCGCCAGCCGCTCGGCGGCGCGCCGGCCGAGGCCCGCCTGGTGGACCGCCTGGTGCGCCGCTACGGCGTGAGCTTCGTGCCGGGCCGTGCGGTGGCGCTGTTCGACATCGTGGGCTTCAGCCTGCTGCAGCCCTTCGAGCAGATGACCCAGCTCAACAGCCTGGCGCATTCGCTCAACTCCGCGCACAGCAAGATGCTCGGCAGCCGGGTCAGCGTGAACTTCGCCCGCTCGGGCACGGGCGATGGCTTCTACATCTGGACCCGGGATTCCGGTGTCGAGGCCAATACCGACCTCTACCACCTGATGCACCTGGTGCTGGCGGACAACGCCATCGCGCGGCGCAAGGCCAGCGGGCGCACGGTGCCGCTGCTGCGCGCCTGCTTCCACGTGGGCAGCTGCTACGAATTCCACCACGCCGAGGGGCTCAACCCGACGCTCTACACGCAGATCGTCGGGGAAGTCACCATCGAACTCGCGCGCATGATCGAGCGCGCCCTGCCGGGCCAGATCCTCGTCGGCGACTTCCAGGCGAGCCTGCCACTGGACGAGGCCACTGCGGGGCCGCCGCTCGCGCTCGATGCGGTGCAATTCGTGGACCGTGCGCGCGGCAACCTGCTGCGCCTGAACGGGCTGGAACTCGCCGGCGAGGCGATCGAGTCCATCCGCTGCTACCTGACCGGCCAGGCCCGGCCCGACGGCAGCTTCACCATCCGGCGCCTCGCGATCAGCGACAAGCACGGGCTCACCCGCGGCGCCTTCAACGCCAAGGTCAACATCTACCGGCGCGCCGCCGAGCCGATCCTGCTCGGCATCGAGGACCGCCACCTGCGGGGCGACAACGCGATCGTCACGACCGCGGGACACATCGTCCGCCCGGGAGCCGCACATTGAACGATCCGGGCGTCCCGCGCTACGGCGCGCTCGCGCTGCAGGTCACCACGCACCCGGTGGGGCATCTCGCCGATCCCGCCGAGGCGCGGCTGCAGATCGGGCGCAACATCGCGCGCGTGGCCGGGCTCATCGGCGGCAGCCTCGGATTCGTCGCCGAGAGCAGCGGCCTGCCGGTGCGGCTGGTCGTGCTCCCCGAATATGCGCTGACCGGCGCACCGACGCCGGGGGCGTTTGCCGCATGGCGCGCCAAGGCCGCGCTGGCGGTGGACGGCGCCGAGTACGCCGCACTCGGCGCCATCGCCCACGAGCATGCGCTCTACCTGGCCGGCAACGCCTACGAGGCCGATCCGGCCTTCCCCGACCTGTACTTCCAGGCCTGCTTCATCATCGGCCCGTCGGGCGACGTGCGTCTGCGCTATCGTCGGCTGGTCTCGCTGTACTCACCCTCGCCCTACGATGTCCTGCAGCGCTATCTCGACCGACACGGACCCGGGGCGCTGTTCCCGGTGGCCGACACCGACATCGGCCGGCTGGCCGCGGTCGCCTCCGAGGAGATCCTGTATCCGGAAATCGCCCGCTGCCACGTCATGCGCGGCGCCGAAGTCCTCGTGCACTCGACCAGCGAGATGGGCAGCCCGCGCCCGACCGCCAAGGACATCGCCAAGCGCGCGCGCGCGGCCGAGAACCTCGCCTACGTGGTCTCGGCCAACACGGCGGGCGTGGTGAACACCGCGCTGCCGGCGCAGTCCTCGACCGGCATGGCCAAGATCGTCGACTACGAGGGGCGCATCCTCGCCGCCGCAGCGGCCGGCGGCGAAAGCCTCGCCGCCCACGCGACGATCGATCTCGCCGCGCTGCGCGCCCGACGCCGCCAGCCGGGGCTCACCAACGTGCTGGCCCGCCAGCCCTTCCAGGCCTACGCCGAAAGCTACCGCAGCACCCTCTTCCACGCCGCCGGCCAGCTCGAGGCGGCCGGCACCACCGCCGAGACCGCCACCCTGCGCGAGACGCAGCTGCGCGACATCGAACGGCTGGCGGGGCTGGGGTTGATCTGAGGGACGGTAGCACCCCGGTCGGCGGAGTGCAGTCCTGGATCTTCGAATCGTCCCTTCACACATTTACCCCAAAATACTCGCGGGCAATCTTCCGCAATTTCTCCGGAGACACGTACCGTGCGACCCAGCCAGGGAATCTGTCAAAAAGACAAGGATAGAATACGAATGGCGTGAGGCACATGGCACCGATTTGGATATAAACCGCGAATAGAAATGACGCCACGGACACGCTGCCGTCAACCCCAACACTGGAGAATGCAGCGTATTCAACTCGGAAGAACACAGCAATCGATGCAACATAGGCCAGGGCCATCAGTGCGATACCCGCCAGCCGTCTCCTGCCGGGAATATTCAAACGACCATCCACGCTCATGGATTACTCGGATTTCTCACGGGTCCATCCTGCTCGAAGATCTGCTCGGCCAAGCCGTGTGTCTCCAGCAAGCGGCGGAAGTTCAAGATCGTCGTCTCATCCGGCACGTCGTCCATGCCGCCCAACTGCGCGAAACGCCGCATCACCGGCGTGTCGTACAGCGCTTCTTCCATCGCCGGGTCGGACAGCGCATACCACTGCTGCAGGAAGTGCACCCGCAGCATCGTCGCCTGGGGATACGGCTGCCGGCCGGGGCGCCCCAGCTTCGGGTAATGCGGCTCGATCAGCGCCAGCAGCGCCTTCCACGGCACCACCTGCTCCATCTCCGCCAGGAACACCTCGCGCCGCGTGCGCTTGCGCTTGCGCTGGCCGAGACCCTCGGCATCACCGAACGAATATTGCATCGATCTCATCCCCGAAGCAGTTCGCCATTGTCGCCGAACATGGCAGAATTGTTCAGAGTTTCCTTAGCATGGTATCGACTTCGTCTCCCGTGAGGCGCGCCGCGTGCGCTCGCTCATCAACAACACGCCCTGCACGCGGCGGGACGGGCGGGAAAATCAAGCTCCGCGTGGACCATTTTGGCCCAAGAGCAAGCGCGAGGCTATCCTGCATTCGCATTCCAAGCTGCATGGAACCTCTGCTGCCCCTTATCCCTTGCTCACTTCCCAATGCCTGATCTGTTGTTCAACATCACTGCGTACTCGCAGTGCGCCGCCTGTCCGCGTATCGATAAAGATGGCTGAGTAGATGATGTCCTTGTACGCACCAGCCAAGATGCATCGTCCCACATCGGGTTGGTTAGGAATGGCACTGCAATTTGCTACGGAGTGCCCACCCTCCACCCCTGAGATTTGATAGTCCCAGAACGATTTCTGTTCATTCGAATATACGCGGATGACATCCCGTCCTTCCTGATCTTCCCGCTCGTCACTTACACCGGGACGGCAAAACCGACTCCCTTCATTGCGCCTGCAGAAATAGTCTCTGCGAGTTAAGGTCACCGTCACGAGATCAGCACTTGCGGCTTCGCCCATTCGGAAGCCAATCTCGTTCCTGCTGACCTTCCCCAAGAACCAGAGCGAACCCAGAACGCTCTTGCTGGGTATGCAGAGGGTTGTTTCTTGAGACGCGAAGGATTGGCAACCTTGCTCGGCGCAACCACCGAGACATCCATAGATCAGAAGAGCAAACAGATACGTCTTCTTCATAGGCATCCGTCGATATTTACAATCGCATTCATCAACGTGATGCCATATCCGCCGAATGGCGTCCCGCCATAGGTTTCCGGCGGTAAGTCGTGACGTGCAAAGACGTCATGATGGATGTCGGTCCACGCACCTAGCGTCATTCCTCCTGTCGCATCCAACTGCCTGGAATAGGTTTGCATGAGCTCAACGCCGATCTGATTTTGCTCTCGGCGTATTGCCGCGAGCCCCATGGTGAGCTCGACGGACGCGTTGTTGCGCTCCAGGATTGCACCAAAAAGCCGCCCATTGGCGAGAGAGCCCCATATGTCGGAACCTCGGACCGTCGCCAATGCCCGATAGGCAAACGGATCTCCCGCATCAAGCCGAGACTGGAAGTAACCGTCTCGGTTGCCGCTTTGGGAAAGCTGCCGCTGGGCCGGTGTCTGAGCAGGTACCCTGCACACCTTCTGACCTTGCGGCAACACAGTAACCCGACGCGACATCGTAGCCAGGGAGCAGTTTTCCCGATGCGCACCGCGCACTTGCAAGCGGCGGCGACCAGAAGCGGCTAAGCAGGGAGCGTTTTGACCCCGATGTGCGGTTTTTGGGATGCGGCCAGGCGCCCCGACGCGGGGTGCGATCTGGAGCGGCTGGAGGGCAGCAGCGGGCATGACCGGCAGTGTGCCGCCGGCACCGGACTGGGGCAACCGATAGGGCTTTAGCCGCCTTCCTCGTCGGCCTCGGCGTCCAGGGCGGCCAGCACGTCCTCGGCCGTGGGCTCGGCCTCAGCGGGCTCCAGAGCGGTTCTGGCAACACGCACCTTGCCCGGATGCGTGGCCGTGTGGATCTCCTTGAGCTTGCGGATCGACACCTGGGTATAGATCTGCGTGGTGGACAGCTCCGCGTGCCCGAGCATCGCCTGGATGTAGCGGATGTCCGCGCCGTTCTCGAGCATCAGCGTTGCCATCGTGTGCCGGAACAGGTGGCACGAGCCGCTCTTGCCGGTGTCGGCCGCCTCGACATACCGCCGCACCAGCTGCGTGAGCCGATCCGGCGTGAACGCTTCGCCCTGGCTCGTCAGGAACAGCGTGCTGTTGCCGCGCCCGATGGTCAGCTCCGGGCGCACCTGGTTCTGGTAGCGGTCGATCCACTGCACCGCGCGCTCGCCGATCGGCACCATCCGATCCTTCTTGCCCTTGCCCTGGCGGATCATCACCGTGCCGCGCTCCCGATCCAGGTCGAACACCGACAGGCCCAGCAGCTCCGAGCGGCGCATGCCCGTGGAGTAGAACGTCTCCAGGATCGCCCGATCCCGCAAGCCCATCGGCTCGCTGGTGTCGGGCTGTCGGATCACCTGCTCGACCTCGGATTTCGTGAGCACGTGTTTCGGGAGGCGCTGTTCCAGCCGCGGAAGCTCCAGCTCGCTGGCCGGGTTGTAGAGCAGGTGGTTCTGCCGCGCCAGCCACTTGAACAGCGCCCGGATGGGAACGAGCCGCGCATGCTGGCCGCGGAACGTCAGCGGCTCGCCGTTCTTCTTGCGATGCTGGTACAGGCTGCGCTGGTAGCGCTCCAGGATCGGCTTGGTGATCTCGCGCGGTGTATTCAGGCCGCGCTCCCGGCACCAGCCCACGAAGTACCCCAGGTACATCTGGCGATTGAGGATCGTGGGCGCGGCGTAGTTGTGCACCTTCAGCCACTCGATGTAGCGCACCGCGTAGGCAGCCAGACCCTGCGGATCAGTACGATCCGCCAACGCCGCCCAGGCCTGCGAGCGCTTGGCCATGCTCAGGCTCCGGCGTTCAACCCATTAGCGGCTAAAGGGATTAAAGAGCCGCGCGCGCGGGGACTACGACTACGATCACGACCTGCCGCCGCGTCGGTCCCGGTGCGCGCAGTTTGGGCCTCGAACGAGGCAACAGCAGCAGAGGGGCTATTTTCATAGGCTTTGGTGCTCGCATCGGCACCCTGCAAGGTCGGTGCAAGATGGGTGCGAGCGGCATGCAAGCGGGGTGCAAGGTCGGCCCCCGACCCCTGCAAGGTGCGCATCGTACCCACGTCGATCAGCCCGATCATCTGCGGCTCGCTGCGGCCCACGTCCCCATCGAACAGCAGCTCGTACTCGAACTGCGCCCCGTTGCGGCCCATCGCCGGCCGGATGTATTCCATCCCGATCAGCCGCTCCAGGTGCACGCGCACCGCCGTGTCGCTCATGCCGCAGCGCTCGCGCACCTCGCGCCGGGTAAAGTGCACATCGGCAGGCTTGATCGACTCGCGCTGCGCCACCTCGACCACCATCGACTCGATCAGGCCGAGCACCCGCCGTGTCTGCGGCGGCAGCTCATCGAGCGAGCGGCCGAGCACTTCATGGGCAAGCCGGTTGGCCAACTCGATGTCATCGAGGCTGACCTCGATGTATTCCACCGTCCGGCCGCCGGCACTGGCCGTGCGCACCGGCCTCTGGTGCTGGCGCACCAGCGCGATCGACTCGATCAGCGTCAGGTACTTCGCATGATCCCTGCGCGTGCGCGTGCGATCATCCAAGAACGTCAGCTGCTCGGCGTACGGGTTCACCACGGCCAGCGGCCGCAGCAGCCGCTGCGCGTTGCGGTGCAGCTCCCGCACGGCGCCGGCCTGGCTCGTGGCCAGCAACCCATCCAGCGTGCGCGCCGCGCGCTGGCGCTGCTGGATCGCGCGCGTCTGCTCGCGGCTCTCGTTGATCGTCAGCACCAGGCACCGATTGACCAGCTCCTCATCCACGTCGATGGCGGTGGTAGTGAGGCACAGCATCACCGGACCTTCCACCCGGTACTGCTGCGTGACCAGCATGCCCGTGGCCGGATCCTTGCCCGTGCTCGCGATGGTGAGCTCGCCTTGGGATTGCAGCACCTTCAGCGCATACGCGGCCTGCCGCACGCCTTCTTCCTCCGCGATGGCCAGGATCTTGTGCTTCAAGTCCTGCTCGCCCAGATAGAACAGGCTCTGGCCCGTCATCGCCGAGTACTGCACGCGATCCTCTTCCGGCACCAGCGACAGGATCGCTTCCATGAGCGTCGATTTGCCGGCCGCGCTGGTGGACTGGATCAGCACGGCAAGTGGGGCGGCGAGCTTGCGGCTCACGCAGGCCAGGTACGCGGTGAGCGCATTGGCCGGCTCGCCGACCAGCCCGATCTTCTCCACGTCCTGGATGATCCGCTCGACCAGCTGCGGATCCTTGAGCAACGCGAGCGCCGCGCGCTGCTGCTCCTCACTCATCGCCGCCGGGGCCGGCGTCGAGGCCTCCGCGGCCTTGGCCCGCTCCTCGATCAGCTGCTCGAGCCGCAAGAGCAACCGGCCCAGGTCGTGCTGGATGACAGACTCTTCCACCGACAGCTCGGCCGCGGCCAACTTCGCGAACGCCTGGCGCTGCTTGGCCTGATACAGGTCCAGCGTATCCACGTGCAACGCCTCGGCGTTGGCAGCCTCCGCACCGCTCACCAGCACATTGACCTTCAACGCCTCGGCCAACTGCTTCGGCCAACCACGCACCCGGTAACGCCGCGCGCCGTACACCACGACAAGCTGCTGCTCGCCTTCCTCGCCAAGCGGCTCGGCCGCCGTGCTCTCAGGCACCGCCATCGCTGGAGGCTCAGGCAACGCCTCCGGCGGCGCAAGATCAGAGGCGGCTAAAGGGGCGGCAGGTTCAGATGCCGGCGCCAGCGCCACCACCGACGCAGGTGGGGATTCCACCGCCGCCGGTCGCGGCGATGGCAACACTTCCTCGCCATCCACCCACTGGTGCACGCTGTTCAGGCAGCGCGTGGTGAGGATCGGTTTCTCACCGTTGCCCAGCCACTGCGCGCTGCGGATCACCACGCCCAGCGACTTCTCCGGCGGTTTCACCGCGCGCGCATAGCTGTTGGCATCCTCGCTCTTCGGGAACAGCAGCCGGAACACATCCAGTCCCGCCATAGTGAGCTGCTTGGCCACCGCTTCGGCACCACGATCCCCGGCCTCGTCCCGGTCGAACGCGATCAGCACCCGCTCGGTGCCGCAGGATTTGAGCGCCGCCAGGATCTCATCGGTCATCCCGTGCACGCCGTAGCAGCTGGTCACATTGCGATAGCCCGCACTCCAGAACGTCAGTGCATCGATCAGCGCCTCGCACAAGATCACTTCCTTCTGCCCCTCGATGCCCTCGCGATTGAGCACGCCGCGGTGCGGGCCCGGCAGGTACAGGTGTTTCGGCGTGCCAGCGCGCAGGTTGTCCAGCAGCTTGCGCCCATAGGCACCCACAACGTGCCGGTCGCCGGAGTCATCCGCCTGGAACAGCGGCACCACGATCGAGCCGTTCAGATGCTCATGGCCGGAGTCACGCAGGATGCCCACACGTTGCAGGGCAGCTCGGGATTCCGCGCCGGCCTTGTATTGCTTGGGCGCCAACCGATACGCCAGCGTCCGATTGGCATAGCCCAGCCGGAACCGCTCGATCAGCTCCATGTTGCCCAGGCCTCGACTGTCGAGGTACTGCAGCGCCTCGGGCGAGGATTTCAAGGTGTGGTGGTAAAACTCGATCACCTGATCGAGCAACGCTTGATCGCCGGATTCGAGGGAGAACGTTTGCGCCGTGCGCAGCTTGCCGGCTGACAGCTTCGGCGCCGGCGCGGCCGGGGAACCAGAAGCAGCTAAAGCAGGATGCTCTTTCGCGAGCAGCTCACACGCGTGGCGGAAGCTGACCTTGTGCTGCCGCATCACCCAGTCGATCACGCTGCCGCCGGCATCGCAGCCAAAGCAGTGCCACAGGTTCGTCGCCGGCGTGATCACGCAGCTCGGGGTGTCATCGCCTTCATGCCACGGACACCGGCAAGCCCAGTCCTTGCCCTGGCGGATCAACTTCGCCCCCGAGGCCTCGATCAGCCGCACCAGGCTCACCTGGCCCTTCAACCGCTCCAGCTCGCCATCCGGGATACGTGCCATCGAAGAGGCCTCCAGAACCGGGGTGGGCCAAAAAGCTGTCAAGTACCCCGGCGATAAAATAACTCGCGTGCAGAATACTCTGTTATGGAGTAGTGTCAACTCTCCCGCCAGGAGCCCACCCTATGCTCAACGCCCCAGCCACCACCACGGACACCCTCGTGACCGCCGCGGATCGGGACTTCTATCGCGCCCTCGGGCAGCGCCTGGCCGAAGCGCGCCGCGCCTCCGGCCTCACCCAGACCCAGCTCGCCGAGCAGCTGGGCATCGCCCAGCAGACCCTCGCCCACTACGAGATGGGCCGCCTGCGCGTGGCCGTCGCCCTGATGCCGCCGCTCGCCCGTGCGCTGGGTGTCACCGTCGAGGACTTGATGGGCGAGGAAGCACCGCCCGCCAAGCGCGGCCCGGCGCCCAAGCTGCAACAGCAGATCGAGCGCATCCAGAAGCTGCCGCGCACGCAGCAGAAGTTCGTCATGCAGATGCTCGACACCGTGCTCGCCCAACAAGGCCGCTGAAGGAGCCACCCATGAACGCCCAAGCCGAACAACTGATCGAGAAGCTCAAGGCACTGCCACCGGAGCGGCGCGCCGAGGTCGAGGACTTCGTGGACTTCCTGCAAAGCCGCGAGGGCGAACGACAGCTCGTCCAGGCCGCCGCAAAGGCCAGCGAGCCGGCGCTCTCGGCCGTCTGGAACAACGACCAGGACGCCGCCTACGACCGGCTCTGAGGCATGGCCGCACCCGCATTCGGCACGATCATCCTCGTGCCTTTCCCGTTCACCGATCAGTCCGCCGCCAAGCAGCGACCGGCCGTCGTCGTCTCAAGCAGCGCCTATCACCGCGCGCGCCAGGATCTGATCCTCATGCCCATCACCAGCCAGCTGCGCGTGAACGCGTTCGGCGATCTGCTCGTACAGGACTGGCAGGCCGCGCGATTGCTCATGCCATCAGCCATCAAGCCCGTGCTCGCCACCCTCGCGCAAAGCCTGGTGATCAAGCCGCTCGGCGCGCTCTCAGCGCGCGACCAGGCCGCGCTCAAAGCCCTCATTCCTCAGCTGCTCGGCTGACTCACCCGCAAGACAAGCGGCGCGCGTCAGCGCGCCTCTTGTGGGAGCCCCCACCGGGGGCGGACGGGAGCATGCAGCGCGTGAGCGATGCATGCGGGTGGGCGGGGGTAATCAAACAACCCGCGGAGCGACAAGCGCGGCGGCCGCGTGAGCGGACGACGCGGGCGGGCACTTGAACATAGCGCGGATTATGCGGTGCGCGCGTGAGCGCGCACGAACAGTTGCCCGAAGGCCAACTGCGCATAATGCTCTCAGCGTTATGTTTGAGTGCCCGCCTCTTCGGTGCACAGCGATCAACAGCGCCACTGCACACAACGTCCGCACAACGCAGCCCGGCGCGCCGCGTGCGCTCGCTCACCCACGACCCGCACTGCACGCGGCGTGACGGGCGGGATGATCAAGTTCCACTGTGGCACGTTGGGCCACAACGCTAAGCCGGCGGCTATCCTGCAAGACATCGGATTCAGTACCTGCGGGCGCTCTCCACGGCCTTAACAGTTCGTTGAAATTCTCGGTGCGCATGGATGCGGCGCAGCGGTCATAATCGTCGGTGTGTTTGTGGCGTGCGGAAGGACGGAGGCACGATGCGCGGCGCGGATGTGACGCAGGA
>JBDHRZ010000049.1:0-12210 GCA_039807845.1 Rhodoferax sp. | reverse complement strand
CTGCAGGTCGAACGCGGCCAGACCGTTGCCGTGCTGGGGCCTTCGGGCAGCGGCAAGAGCACGTTGCTCAAGATCATCGCCGGGCTGGAAGCGCCCGACAGCGGCACGGTATGGTTCGACGGACAGGACCTGCAGGGCGTGCCGCCCGAGCGGCGCGGCTTTGCGCTGATGTTCCAGGACTTTGCCCTGTTTCCGCATCTGGACGTGCAGGACAACGTGGCCTTCGGCCTGCGCGAACAAGGGGTGCCGAAGACGCGCGCGCGCGCGCAGGCACTGGAGATGCTGTCTGCCTTCGGCCTGCGCAGCCATGCACGGCACAAGGTCTGGCACCTGTCCGGCGGCGAGCAGCAGCGCGTGGCGCTGGCGCGGGCCCTGATCACGGCGCCGCGACTGCTGCTGCTCGACGAGCCGTTTTCGGCGCTCGATGCGCAACTGCGCGCGACGCTGCGTGCGGAATTCGCCCGGCACATCGCCGAGGGCGGGATCACCACCGTGCTGGTGACCCACGACGAAGCCGAGGCCAGGGCCATGGCACGGCACGCCTGGCGCCTCGTGGAGGGCAGGCTGCATCCGTTGTGGTGAAGAAAGGTGCAGTGTCGAACCCTGCAGTGGCGTGAGCAGGGCCGGTGCCCAGCGTCGAACACTGCACGGGCGTGTGAGGGGCGTGCGGTGCCAGCGAGTGCGTGCCCGGTCCGGTCCGCGCGCTGCTATCCTCGCCGCCCATGTCTGCGGCGCGTTTTTCCGACCTGACCGGCCAGCGCGCATTCATGCGCTTCTGGCTGGCGCGGCTGTTCGGCACCACCGGCAACCAGATGCTGATGGTGGCGATCGGCTGGCAGATGTACGAGCTCACCAGCAGCGCCTGGGACCTGGGCCTGGTCGGCCTCTACCAGTTCGTGCCGGCGCTGGCGTTGACGCTGGTCGCGGGCCATGTCGCCGACCGGTTCCATCGTGGCCGCATCGTCGCCGCCTGCATGATCGGCCAGGCCGTGGTCGCGCTGGTGCTGGTGGCGGCCACCCTCGGCTGGGGTGTTCAGCGGGCCTGGGTGTCGCGCGAGCTGCTGCTCGCCGTATCGGTGCTGCTGGGGCTGGCGCGCGCGTTCCAGATGCCGGCGATGCAGTCGTTGACGCCCAACCTGTTGCCGCCCGCGATGCTGGCGCGTGGGCTGGCCTTCAGTTCGGCGGGCAACCAGGTGGCCGTGATCGGCGGGCCGGCGCTCGGCGGCTTCGTGTTCGTCGCCGGTGCCCACGCGGTGTACCTGTTGTGCGCGCTGGCGTTCGCCGTGGCCTGCGTGCTGATCTGGCTGGTGCGTTACGTGCAGCAGCCCCGCGCGGCCGAACCAGCGTCCTTGCGCTCGATGCTGGCCGGGCTTGGTTTCGTCTGGCAGCGCAAGGTGTTGCTCGGCGCGGTATCGCTCGACCTGTTCGCCGTGCTGCTGGGCGGCGCCGTCGCCCTGCTGCCGATCTTTGCCCGGGACATCCTGCTGGTGGGGCCCTGGGGCCTGGGCCTGTTGCGTGGCGCACCGGCGGTGGGGGCACTCGTCATGTCCACGGCGCTGACGCGCTGGCCCTTGCAGCGACGGGTCGGGCGCACGCTGCTGTCCTCGGTGGCACTGTTTGGCCTGTGCATGGTCGTGTTCGGCCTGTCGAAGAACTTCTGGCTGTCGCTGCTGGTGCTGGCGGCCTCCGGCGCGGCCGACATGGTGAGTGTGGTGGTACGCCAGACGCTGGTGCAACTGGATACGCCGGACGCCATGCGCGGGCGCGTCAGTGCGGTGAACTCGGTCTTCATCGGTGCGAGCAACCAGCTCGGCGAGTTCGAGTCCGGCGTGACCGCACAGTGGTGGGGGCCGGTCGCCTCGGTCGTGGTCGGAGGCGTGGGCACCATGCTGATCGCGGCAGCGTGGCTGCGCCTGTTCCGTCCGCTGGCGCAGCGCGACCGGATGGACCGCTGAAAGCCGCGCTGGCGGCCGGGTCGATGGCCGGGTGCCCGCTGCGTGCACGGGGCCCTGTGACAATCGGCTCGCACGGCTGACTGCCGCGCGCGCCGCTGCCGGCTACGGGTCGCGCGCCCCGCTGGCGCGGCACGCCTTGCCGCAGGCCTGTCGATGGTCTGGCGCGGGCGCCATCTCTGTCGTCACGAGCGCTGCATCCAGCGTCGATCGTCAATATGTCAAAGTCCTCCTTCGACCGCCTGCTGGCGCAGATACGTGCCTGCCGCATCTGTGCGCAGGACCTGGCGCTCGGGCCGCGCCCGGTGTTTCAGGCCGACCCGCGTGCCCGCATCCTGGTCGCGAGCCAGGCGCCCGGTCGCAGGGCGCATGTCGCAGGGCTGCCCTTCTCGGATCCGAGCGGGGACCGTCTGCGTGCGTGGCTGGGCCTGACGCGCGAGGAGTTCTACGACGCCAGCCGGGTGGCGATCATTCCGATGGGCCTGTGCTTCCCCGGGACTGGCCGCGGAGGCGACCTGCCGCCGCGCCCCGAATGCGCCCCGCAGTGGCGCAGGAGATTGCTCACGCGACTGCCCGCGTTGCAACTCACCCTGGTGATCGGTCGCTATGCGATGGACTACCACCTCGGCGGAGACAGGCGCTCCGTCACGGCCATCGTGCAGGATTGGCGCAGCCACTGGCCAGCATTGATCGTGTTGCCGCATCCGAGTCCGCGCAACAACCTGTGGCTGCGCCGCAACCCCTGGTTCGAGCAGGAGCTGCTGCCGGTGCTGCGCGCGCGTGTGGCGCAGGTGATGGCCGACGACGGATCGTGAGCGCCGCCCGGGCGGCGCCGCTGCCGCGCGTCGGCTGGTCCTCGTGCGCGCCGGGTGGTCGGTGCCTGCATGCCGTCATCACGGCGCGGAAATCACCAGCACGCCGGCAGCCACCAGCAGCAGGCCGATCAGCTCCTTGCGGCTGAGCCGTTCGCGAAACAGCCGGCGCGAGACCAGATAACTGAACAGGATCTCCACCAGGCCAAGCGTGCGCACGTCCGCCGCCGGGCGCAGCGCGGTGGCGGTCATCCAGCCGATGGAGGCGCTCGCCCCCATCGCTCCGGCCACGCTGGACAGGCGCCAGGCGCGGCCGACGGCAGCGAGCGTGCCGGGCTGGCGCCAGTGCAGCCAGCCGCCGAGCAGCAGCGTCTGCAGGCTCTGGGCGAGCAGCACGCCCCAGGCGCCGACCAGCCACGC
Source organism: Rhodoferax sp. (assembly GCA_039807845.1). Taxonomy (GTDB): domain Bacteria; phylum Pseudomonadota; class Gammaproteobacteria; order Burkholderiales; family Burkholderiaceae_C; genus CAISIP01. The sequence goes on along the minus strand of JBDHRZ010000049.1, from coordinate 9,026 downwards.
GGACAGGCCGGGCAGTTGCAGCGCGGCGCCCCGGTAGCCGACGCTGGCCAGCGCGAAGCAGGCGCCGCTGGCCAGGCCGAACCAGGCAGCGCTGCCGCGCCAGTTTGCCAATGCCGTGGCGCCCGTGCGCGGCAGCGAGAGCAGCACCACGCCGAGCGTGGCCACCAGCATCGCGAGGGCGGCGAGCGGCGTCGGCGACTCCTGCAGTGCGATGGCGCCGAACAGGCCGACCTGCAGCACCTCGGTCTTGGAAAACGCCACGCCGACGATGAAGTTGCGCTGCGCCATCGCTTCGAGCAGCAAGGCGGTGGCAGCCAACTGGCTGATCGCGCCGCCCAGCAGCCACGCCCAGTAGGCGGGCGTGAAGGCAGGCCAGCCGTGGTTCGCCTCCACTGACAGGTGTCGCGCGAGCAGGACCCACACGAGCGCCAGCGGCAGGCCGTACAGGAAGCGCACCAGCGTGGCGGCCAGGGTGCCCAGGTCGTTCACCAGTGAGCGCTGTGCGGCGTTGCGGATGGTCTGCGTGAAGGCCGCTCCGATGACGATCGGAACCCAGGCCCAGCTCGCGAGTGCAGGCAGTTCCATGCGTATGGCAGCAGGTGCTGCGCGGGCGAGTCAGCTGGTCACGAGCGTTCAACCCGGGATCGTGCCGGGCAAGAGGATCGAGCGGTCCACCGTCCGGATGTCGGTGTGGCCGCAAAATGCCATCGTGGTGTCGAGCTCGGCGTGGATGATCTCCAGCGCGCGCGTCACGCCGGCCTCGCCGAGCGCGCCCAGGCCGTACGCCATGGCGCGTCCAATCAGGGTTCCGCGCGCGCCCAGCGCCCAGGCCTTGAGCACGTCCTGTCCGCTGCGGATGCCGCCATCCATCCAGACCTCGGTCCGGTCGCCCACCGCAGCCACGATCGGTGGCAGCGCGCGGATGCTCGAGGGCGCGCCGTCGAGTTGGCGCCCGCCGTGGTTGCTGACCACGATCACATCGGCGCCCGCGTCTGCGGCAAGCCGGGCGTCCTCCACGTCCATGATGCCTTTGAGGATCAGCTTGCCGCCCCATTGCTGCTTCACCCAGGCCACGTCGCTCCAGTCGAGCCGCGGGTCGAACTGCTCGCGCGTCCAGACGCCGAGCGAGCGCATGTCGCTCACCTCCTGCACGTGCCCCACCAGGTTGCGGAAAGTGTGGCGCCGCGTCCCCGCCATGCCCAGGCACCAGCGCGGTTTGGTGGCCAGGTTCAGGATGTTGGCCAGCGTCGGACGCGGCGGTGTGGTGAGGCCGTTCTTCAGGTCCTTGTGGCGCTGGCCAATCACCTGCAGGTCCAGCGTGAGCACCAGCGCGCTGCAGCGCGCCGCCTTGCAGCGCTCGATCATCCGGACCATCGCCTGGCGGTCGCGCATCATGTAGAGCTGGAACCAGAACGGCGCGCTGGTGTGCTGCGCCACGTCCTCGATCGAGCAGATGCTCATGGTCGACAAGGTGAACGGAATGCCGAACTTCTCGGCCGCGCGCGCGGCGTGGATCTCGCCGTCGGCGTGCTGCATGCCGGTCAGCCCTACGGGCGCGATCGCCACCGGCATCTTCACCTTGCAACCCGCCATGGTGGTGGCGGTGCTGCGGTTTTCCAGGTTCACCGCCACGCGCTGGCGCAGCAGGATGGACTGGAAGTCCTGGCTGTTCGCGCGGTAGGTGCCCTCGGTCCACGAGCCGGAATCGGCGTAGTCGTAGAACATCCTGGGCACCCGTTTCTGCGCGAGCACGCGCAGGTCCTCGATGTTGGTGATGACGGGCAAGCCTGCTCTCCTGCTGCAACGGGTGCTGATGCAATGTGACGCACTGACCAATTTCGCCGCGTGAGGTTCAGGTACAGGAAAAACTGGACCGATCACCCCGGACGCGGCGTCCAGGGTCATGTTACTTCCACACAAAGCGCAACGGGCGACCCATGGTCGCCCGTCTTGCCCGATCCCGCAGCGCGGGGGCCGACTCAGGCCGGCCCCCGGTATGCCCCAACGTGCTCAACCCAGGCGGATCGGCACGAAGATCTTGTCGCCGTCGCGCTCGATCAGCAGCGCGACCGACTTGTCGGCGTGCGCGACGATCGATCGCACCTGCTCGACGCTCTTCACCGAGGTGCCGTTGACGGCCAGCACCACGTCACCCGGATTGATGCCGGCCTTGGCGGCTGCTCCGCCCACGGACTCGACCACCAGGCCGTTGGGCGTGCCGACCGCCTGCTGCTCGTCGGGCTGCAGCGGCCGCAGGGCCAGACCCAGCTTGCCATCGCCGGCCTTCTCGTCGTTGCTCGCCACCTTCCTGGCAGAGTCCGCCGCGCTGCCGAGCCGCGCGTCGATCTCGCGCGACTCACCCTTGCGCCAGACCTCCAGCGCCACCTTCTCGCCCGGGGAGGCGAGACTGATCATGGCGGGCAGGTCACCCGAGGACGTGATCAGCTTGCCGTCGACCTTGCGGATGATGTCGCCCGTCTGCAGCCCGGCCTTGTCGGCGGGTCCGCCTTTTTCGACCGAGGAGACCAGCGCGCCCTCGGGCCGCGGCAGCTTGAACGAGTCGGCCAGCGCCTGGTTCACTTCCTGGATCGTCACGCCCAGCCGAGCGTGTTCCACCTTGCCGTGGGCGACGATCTGGTCCTTGATCTTGAGCGCGAGGTCGATCGGGATCGCGAACGACAGGCCCTGGTAGCCGCCGGTGCGGCTGTAGATCTGCGAGTTGATGCCGACCACCTGGCCGCTGGCGTTGAACAGCGGGCCACCCGAGTTGCCCGGGTTCACCGGCACGTCGGTCTGGATGAACGGCACCGCGCTGTCATCCGGCAGGCTGCGTCCCTTGGCGCTCACGACGCCGGCGGTCACCGTGTTCTCGAAGCCGAATGGGGAGCCGATCGCCAGCACCCATTCACCGACGCGCAGGTCCTGCACCTTGCCGGTGGTTACGGTGGGCAGGTTCTTCGCGTCGATCTTGATCACCGCCACGTCGGTCTTGGGGTCTGAGCCCAGCACTTTGGCGGTGAATTCACGCCGGTCGGTCAGCTTGACCGTGACGTCGGTCGCCCCCCTTACCACGTGCGCGTTGGTGAGGATGATGCCGTCCGGGCTGATGATGAAGCCCGAGCCCTGGCCGCGCGTGGGCATCTCGCGCGGCATCTGCTGGCCCTGGCCGAAGCGACGGAAGAACTCCTGCAACGGGTCGCGGCCGAACGGGCTCGCACCCGGAGCGGGGCGCGCCTGGGCGTCGTCGTCGTCGGACGCCTTCGTGACGCCGACCACGCTGATGTTGACCACCGCCGGGCCGTTCTGTGCCGTGATGCCGGGGAAGTCCGGCATCGTGCCGGTCGAGACGGTCGTGCCTGCAGTGGCCACCACCGCGGGTACTGCCGCGTGTACGCTGCGCACCTGTTGCAGCGCGCCGACGCCCGCGCCACCGACCAGGCCGGCCGCCACCAGCGCCATGACCAGGCGCGAACTCCTGATGGACAATTCTTTCATGATCACTCCTTCGGTAGGAAAGTTGGGATGGTGCAATGGTGAGGGCGTGGCCTTAGTCCGTGCTTAAGCCCGCGCCGTGCCGCACCCATCCAATCGACCGACTTCGCGCATGAACGATTCGCTCGCGCCGCTGCAGGCCAGGAAACGCCTGCTCGGAGCGCTGCTTGCCGGCGTGGCGGTGGCGCTGCTGCTGCCCGGTGCGCCGGGCTGGGTGGTGCGCGCCCTGACCGGCTGGAACGTGCTGGTGTGGTCTTACCTGGCGCTGGTCGCGCAACTGATGGTGCGGGCCGACCACCAGCACCTGCGCCGCGTCGCGCGCGCCCAGGCCGAGAGTGCCGGCGTGGTGCTCTGCGTGGTGGTGCTGGCCGCCCTATGCAGCCTGGTGGGCATCGTGGTGGAACTGGCCGCGGCCAAGGGCAGCGACGCGGCCAAGGCCTGGCCGCACCTGGCGTTCGTGCTGACGACCCTGAGCGGTTCCTGGCTGCTGGTGCCGGTCGAGTTCGCGCTGGCGTATGCCAGCAATCAGCATCGCCGAGGCGCGACGGCGGGGCTGCGCTTCCCGGATGCGGACCCCGGTTTCGAGCCGCATTACTGGGACTACCTGTACTTCTCGTTCACCATCGCGGTGGCGTCGCAGACCTCCGACGTCGCCGTCGTGACGCGGTCGATGCGTCGGCTCGTCCTGCTGCATTCGGTGCTGTCGTTCGTCTTCAACACTGCGATCCTGGCGTTCACGATCAACGTGGCCGCCGGCATGTTCTGACGCGCCGGCGTGCGGCGCGTGTTCGCACGCTCAATGCACGCGGGCCGGGAACTCCAGTTCCACCCGCAGGCCGCCCAGTGCGTCGCTGTGCGCAAGCGTCAGGCCTGCGCCGTGGCGCTCCGCGATGGCGCGCGCGATCGACAGGCCCAGGCCGCTGCCGCTGCTGCCCGCGTCCGCCCCGCGCACGAAGCGTTCGAACATGTGTTCGCGCTGGTCGGCCGGGATGCCCGGGCCCGAGTCTTCCAGCGTCACCCGTGTCGCGTCTGCATGCTGTGCGCAGCGCAGGCTGACCCGCCCGCCGGGCGGCGTGTACTTGAGGGCGTTCTCCAGCAGGTTGTGCAGCAGGATCAGCAGGCCGTCGGGCTCGGCGTGCAGCAGTGCCGGGCCGGCGTCCTGCAGCGTCAAGTCGATATGGCGCGCCTGCGCCTGGGCGGCCGCGTCGCGCACCAGTTGCGCGAGCAGTTGCTGCAGGTCGAGCGTCTGCCACCGTCCGGTGTCGGCCAGCGCCGACTCCTGGCGCGCCAGCACCAGCAGTTGCTGCATGAGAGCGATCGCGCGGTCCACGCCCTGGTTCAGCCGGGTCAGCGCCTGCTCGCGCGACGGCGTGTCGCTGCTGCGCGAGAGCGCCTGGGCCTGCAGCTTGAGTGCCGTCAGCGGCGAGCGCAGTTCATGCGCCGCGTTGGCGACGAAGGCGCGTTGCGCGTCGAAGGATTGACGCAGCCGCGCGAACAGCAGGTTCATTTCCTGCACCAGTGGGCGCACTTCGTCGGGCAACGGCTCCTCGGGCAACGGGGTCAGGTCCTGCGCCGCGCGTCGCGCGACCTGCTGGCGTGTGCGCTCCAGCGGTGCCAGCGAGCGGTTGATGATCCACCACAGCGCGACCATCAGCAGCGGGGCCACCAGCCCCATCGGCAGCACGGCGCGCGCGGCCAGCGCGCGCGCGCGTGCCAGTCGGTCGTCCATGTCCTGCGCGATCTGTATCGTCTGCAGCGGAGTCTGCACCGAATACACCCGGTAGCGCTTGCCGCCATGCGTCACGTCGGCAAAACCGAGCACCGCGCGCGGCGGCAGCATGATGCGGCTGGACTGGAACACGTGCGATCCGTCGGCCGACCAGATCTGGATCACGTAGGCGCCGCCCGGTACCAGGTCGTCACCGAGCGGCGGACTGGGCAGCGCCGGTCCGCCGCGCAGGCTGTCGGCCATCTGCTGCAGGTGGTAGTCGAACAAGGTGTCGGCCTGGTGCAGTGCGCTGCGATAGGCCGATATGCCCTGCAGCACGGCACCCAGCAGGATGGCGCCCAGCACCGAGGCGAGCAGGCGCCTGCGCAGCGAGTGGGAGCGGGTGTGCGACACCGGTCACTCCGAGCGCATCATGTAGCCGAGCCCGCGCACGGTCTCGATCACCGTGCTGCCGAGCTTCTTGCGCAATCCGTGGATGTAGACCTCGACGGCATTGCTGCTGATCTCGTCCTTCCAGCCGTAGAGCTTGTCCTCGATCTGCGCGCGCGAATAAACGATGCCCGGGCGCGCCATCAGGACCTCGAGCACGGCCCATTCGCGTGCCGACAGGACGATCGGCACGTCGCCCTGGCCGGTGCCGATGCGGTGCGCCTCGTGCGTGATCGGGTTCAGGCGCAGACCGTGGATTTCGCGCACCGAGTCGGCCTGGCCCTTGCTGCGCCGGATCAGCGCCCGGATGCGCGCCAGCAGTTCGTCCAGGTCGTAGGGCTTGAGCACGTAGTCGTCCGCACCCGCGTCCAGCCCGGCCACGCGGTCCTGCACCGCATCGCGCGCGGTGACGATCAGCACCGGGGTGGCGTTCCTGCGCGCGCGCAGGCGGCGCAGCACTTCGACGCCGTCGAGCCTCGGCAGGCCCAGGTCGAGCAACACCAGGTCGAATTGCTCGGTCGCCAGCACGCTGTCGGCCGCGCTGCCGTCGCGCACCCAGTCGACGGCGAAGTTCTCGGCGCGCAGGACGTCGCGCACGGTCTCGCCGATCATCAGGTCGTCTTCCACCAGCAGCAATCGCACCGACGGTCTCCTCTGGTGCGAAACACTGCACCAGCGCGTGTTGGGCGTTTCATTTTCGCCGCGCGACCGGGCGCTGCGGCTTAACCGGTGCTTAACCGGACGCGCGCCGCGCGCCGGCTCAGGGCGCGTCGACGCCGATCAGTTCGGCCAGCCGTGCGGTCTCCATCGACCCGCCGCCGGTGACCTCCTGGCCGGTGCGCGCGTTCTTCACGATCGTGAACGGCACGCCTTCGAGGCCCAGGTTGTTGAACAAGGCGGTGTTCGCGGCCACCGCTTTCTTCGCCTCCTCGGTCACGCCGGACGAGGTGCCGATGCCGCCTTGCTTGGCGAGCAGCGATGCTTCGTGCTCTCCCATGGCTTTCGCCGGATCGGGCGCGGAGAGCAGGGTGGCGCCCTGCGCGGAACTGGTCGGGTTGAGCAGGCCGACCGGAATCCAGACGAAGCGGACTTTCTTTTGCAATGGCAGCGACGCGTTCCACAATGCCCCGCAGTGCGGGCACTGGGGGTCGAAGAAGACGTAGGCCACGATCGCGCTCATCATCGAACCGGCCGTGAAGCCCTTGGCCTCCCTGGAGACGATCTCGAGCGAGATCGTGCGCCGCGCCTTGTCGCCGCCGGCGCTGCCCGCCGGCGTGCTTGCCGTGGATTGGCTTTCGTTCTTGGAACAGGCACTCAGGCCCAGCACGGCTGCAGACAGGCCGGCGAGCAGGAAACGTTGACGGTTCATGGTGTTGGCGGGTGGTGGTTCGTTGGTCGGAAGGGGCCGGGCAGCGGCTGCGGGCACTGGCACGGCAGGCGCGCCGGATGCCGTCAAGGCTTCGGAGCCGACGGGAGGCCGAAAGGTTCCTGCGCCAGCCGCGCGCGGTGGCGTGCGATCTGCCGGCGTACCTGCTGCGGCGCGGTGCCGCCTTGCGTGTTGCGTGACTGCAGCGAGCCGCGCAGGCTCAGCAACTCGAGCACGTCGGCCTCGATGCGGGGGTGGAACGCTTGCAGTTCCGCCAGCGGCAACTGGGCGAGGTCGACGCCCTTGGCGATCGCCGACTTCACGGCGTGGGCGACGGTTTCGTGCGCGTCGCGAAACGGCAGGCCCTTGCGCGTGAGGTAGTCCGCCAGGTCGGTGGCGGTGGCGTGGCCCTTGCGGGCGGCGTCCTCCATCGCCTGCGCGCGCACCTGGATGCCGCCCACCAGGTCGATGAAGATGCGCAAGGTGTCCGTGAGGGTGTCGACGGTGTCGAACAGGGGCTCCTTGTCTTCCTGGTTGTCCTTGTTGTAGGCCAGCGGCTGGCCCTTCATCAGCGTGAGCAGCGCCATCAAGTGGCCGACCACCCGCCCCGTCTTGCCGCGCGCGAGTTCCGGCACATCGGGGTTCTTCTTCTGCGGCATGATCGAGCTGCCGGTGCAGAAGCGGTCGGCGATGTCGATGAAGCCGAAGCTCTGGCTCATCCAGAGCACCAGTTCCTCGCTCAGGCGGCTGATGTGCACCATGCACAGGCTGGCGGCGGCGCTGAATTCGATCGCAAAGTCGCGGTCGCTCACGGCGTCCAGGCTGTTCTCGCACAGGCCTTCCATGCCCAGCGTGGCGGCCACGCGCGCGCGGTCCAACGGGTAGCTCGTGCCGGCCAGTGCCGCCGCCCCGAGCGGCAGGCGGTTGATGCGCCGGCGCGCATCGAGCAGGCGCTCGGCGTCGCGCGCCAGCATTTCCACGTAGGCCAGCAGGTGGTGGCCAAAGCTCACCGGTTGCGCCACCTGCAGGTGGGTGAAGCCCGGCAGGATGACTTCCGTGTGCTGCTCGGCGAGCGCGACCAGCGCGAGCTGCAGTTCGCCCAGCAGGCGCACGAGCTGGTCGACTTCCCCGCGCAGCCACAGGCGCAGGTCGGTGACTGCCTGGTCGTTGCGCGAGCGTCCGGTGTGCAGCCGCTTGCCGGCATCGCCCGCGAGTTGCGTCAACCGCGCTTCGATGTTGAGATGCACGTCCTCGAGTTCGAGCTTCCATTCGAACCGGCCGTCTTCGATTTCCGCGCGGATCGCCTGCATGCCCTGCACGATGGCCGCGTGGTCCTGCGCGCTGATGATGCCCTGGTGGCAAAGCATCTCGGCGTGGGCGAGCGAGCCGGCGATGTCGGCCTGCCACAGGCGCCGGTCGAAGGACACGCTGGCGGTGTAGCGCTTGACCAGTTCGCTCATCGGTTCGGAGAACAGGGCGGACCAGGCGGCCGATTTGTTGTCGAGTTGGCTCTGGGTCATGGATGAGGGGGGATCGGAGCACGTATCCCGGCGCCGGCCGGATCGCCAATAATCGGGCGACAGGCCCGATGCACGATGAAAGACTCCGGGATTCTATCGACCTTTCATGAATTCGACCCGCTGGTGCAGGGGGGCGCGCGCGCGCGCGCGCTGGTGTTCGATGCCTGCCAGCTGGGCGTCGTGTTGCGTGCCGTGTCGTTCGTCGAACTGGTGCTGGCGGTGGCGGCGCTGTTCGTGGCACAGACGCCGCTCGACTGGGTGCTGCAGTTGGCATTGCTCACGGGCGCCGCCTTGCCGGCCACGCTGGCCTGGCTGCTCGCCGCCTGTGCCCTCAAGCACGCGCTGGGTTGCCTGTCGAGCCGGCTGCAGGTGGGGGCCGCGATCGTGCTGGGCGGGCTCTCAGGTGCCGGGGGCTGTGCCACCTTGCTGCTGGCGGACGTGCTCGATCGGCCGCCCTGGATCGCCAGCGGCGCGGCCGGGGCCCTGCTCG
>JBDHRZ010000048.1:0-12318 GCA_039807845.1 Rhodoferax sp. | reverse complement strand
AGGCAGAGATTGAAGCCCTCGTCAGCCAGCAAGCTCCAGTTTCAGCTGATCCTGAAAATTGAAACGCCTTCGCTCGGAAAGCTCCGAGCTGCACCTCTATCTCACAGTGTTCGGTGGGCGGACGGTGCAAGAGCGTTCGCGATGGTGTTGCGCGATCTGCTGTTCGTGCTCTCCCGTGTGCTCAACCGCTGGCGCAGCGACGGAACCGTCGGGGACGACGTGTACTGGAAGAGCGAGCGGCTGGCGCGCAGTTGAGGGCGAGCCCCTTGGCCGGCGTGTGGCAACCGCAGCGTGCTGCGCGGCCGCAGCAGCGCGGTTGCACGTGCGTGCCGCCGTGGCTGGCTCTCAGGTCTTGCCCAGCACTGCCATCGTGATGCGTGAGATGCAGGTCGGCTTGCCGGCGTCGTCGTGCATGTCGATCTGCCACACGTGGGTGCTGCGCCCGCGGTGGATCGGGCGCGTGATGCCGCTGACCCAGCCGCTGGTGGCGCTGCGCAGGTGGTTCGCGTTGATCTCCAGCCCGACGCAGCGGTGACCGTCGGGCACCGAGAACGAGGCGCCGGTCGAGCCCAGCGTCTCGGCCAGCACCACCGACACCCCGCCGTGGAGCAGGCCGTATGGCTGGATCGTGCGCTTGTCCACCGGCACGCGCGCGCGGATGAAGTCGTCACCGATCTCCAGGAACTCGATGCCGAGCCAGTGGATCGCGGTATCGCCGTGGATGGCGGAGAGGATTTCGATGGTCAGGGGTCTGGTCCAGATGGGCATGGGATTTTCGGAAGGCAGTTGTGTGGGTGTCGCACTCCATTCTGCCGTGTCTGGTTCCTGGGCGGGGCCCAGCGGGCGGACCGGTCTCTGCTGGGTTGCGGCATGCGCAATCCGGGTGTCGCGCCCTGGGACATCTGAGCAAGGGTATACCCTGTATAGACAAGTAGGGCGATGACAGGCATCATCGGCACGAACGTACAGAATGACAGCACCTGACCAGCACAAGGAAATTCGCGACATGAGCAAGGTGATAGATCTCGAGATCAGCGTTCCGAAGAGCGAAGCAGATCCAAGCATCCATGCAATCACGACGGGCCGGCCCGGCACGCCGTTCCCCGGTTCGTTGCCGCGACCGGAAGGCTACGGTTTCGACAACTATGCCCGCGTGTTTCGCCAGGACACCCGTCGGAGCGCAACCGAGCAAGCCGATGTCGATGATGGCGGATATCCGCAACTGGTGGCGGACATGGATCGTGCCGCCATTCAGGCCGGACTGCTGGTGGGCGCGAACAACAACGCGATCGGAAAAATTCACCAGCAGTATCCGGGCCGCTTCTTCACGCTGGTGACGATCAACGCGATGGACGGCATGCGCGGCGTACGCGAGTTGGAGCGACTGGTGCGGGAAGAAGGTGCCGGTGGCATCCGCGTGTCGCCGCTGTACACCTGCATCCCGGCGAGCGACAAGCGTTATTACCCTTTGTATGCGAAGTGCGTCGAACTCGATGTGCCGGTGCGCATCTACACCGCGATGACTTATGCGAACGACCGCCCCTACGAACTGGCGCATCCGCGTCATCTCGACGAGATTTGCGTCGACTTTCCGGAGTTGCGCGTCATCGCCGGGTTGGGTGGATGGCCCTGGATCACGGACATGGTCGGTCTGTTGCGCCGTCACCCGAACCTCTATGCGGATACGGCAGCCCATCGGCCGAAGTACCTCGCACAGGCGGGATCTGGTTGGGAACAGTTCATGCAGTTTGGCAACTCGTTGCTGCAGGACAAGATCATGGTCGGTCTGTCGCGCTACCTGTTCGGCGCGTCGTTCGAGCAACTGATCGACGAATATCGGACCCTGCCGCTCAAGGAGAAGGTGCTGGAGAAGTGGCTGTACGGGAACGCTGCCACGTTCTTTCGCCTCGGCTGAAGTCCGCTGACCAGTGCTGCGTTTCACTGTACTGCGCATCCTGCATGCGATCCCGCTGTTGGCGGCGGTGATTCTCGCGATCTTCGTGATGCAACAGCTGATCCCTGGGGATCCGGTGCAGGCCATGGTCGGGGACTTTCCGGTCCCCAAGGCGTTTCGCGATGCGATCGAGACCAAGTACCGGCTCAACGATCCGTTTCATCTCCGGGTCCTGACCTATTTTTCGAACCTGCTGCGCGGCGATTTCGGGTTTTCGTTCCAGATGCAGAAGCCGGTGCTCGATCTGATCGCGGAACGTGCGCCGCGCACCGTCGTGCTCGCTGCTGCGGGGTTTCTGGTTGCGATCCCGCTCGGGATGTTGCTTGGCATCATCACCGGGACGACGCGGCGCCGCGCCGTCGACCAGACGTGGACGACCGCGACCTTGGTCCTGTATGCCGTGCCCACCTTCTGGCTTGGCCAAATTCTGGTGCTGGTGTTCTCCCTGAAATTTCAGTGGTTTCCCACCCAGGGCATGGGACCCTTGCTGTCCAGGGCGCAGGGATTCGACTGGCTGCTCGAGCGCCTGTATTACCTGGTGTTGCCGGTGTCGGCCTTTGCGATTCATGAAGGGATGCGGGTCGCCCGCATCATGCGAGCCAGCGTCCAGGACACGCTGGGGCAGGGCTACATCATCACGGCCCGTGCCAAGGGACTTGCCCGCAATACCATCATTCGGCGCCATGTGCTGCGCAACTCCAGCCTGCCGCTGGTGACGATCGCCGGCTATGCGTTTGGCGCCGCCCTCGGGGGATCGGTGCTGCTCGAGACGGTCTTCACCTGGCCGGGACTGGGCCTGTTGATGATCGAGGCGATCCGCACCAGCGACAACATGACCGTGATGGGTATCGTCGTCTTTTCGGCCATCGCCGTGGTGGTCATGAACTTCATCGTCGATGTGCTGTATGCGCTCATCGACCCGCGTATCCGCAACACGACGTGAGCCCAGACGTGGACAACGACGCAACCGCAGGCGCGCGCCGTATTGGCGCCGGGCCTGGGGGCCTGCTGCGCCGGATCGGCTCGGGTGTGCGCAGCATCATGGGGACGCGTCACGGCGCGGTGGGCTTGTCCATGCTGATCGCGCTTTCGGTCATTGCGATTCTGGCCCCGTGGCTCTCACCCTTCGGCCCGTTCGAACAGACTCCGGCAAGTCTGACCGCACCCGGCGGCGCGAACTTTTTCGGCACCAACGACGTGGGCCGGGACGTCTTTTCGATGGTGATCTACGGCACCCGCGCGTCCCTGGCGATCGGCTTCGGTGCGGCCTTCGCTGCCTTGCTGGTGGGAGGCACGATCGGCGTCCTGGCAGGCTACTTCCGCGGCCACGTCGAGGCAGTCCTGATGCGCGTGGTCGAGTTGTTCCAGACCTTGCCGGTGATCCTCTTCGTCCTGTTGACCGTGGCGCTCTTCGGCAGCAACTTCTGGCTGCTGATCACTGCGGTTGCGCTGGCGATCTGGCCGGCCGAAGCGCGGCTGGTGTATGGGCAGTACATCAAGCTGCGCGAGCGCGACTTCGTGCTTGCCGCCAAGGTCATGGATCTGTCGACGTTCCACATCGTGGTGCGCGAGTTGCTGCCCAATGCCATGCAGCCCGTGGTGGTCCAGGTCGCGCTCGATGCCAGCATCGCGATCCTGATCGAGGCGGGGCTGGGGTTCCTGGGCTTGTCCGATCCCAACATGATCAGCTGGGGACAGATGCTGTACTCGGCACAGTCTTTCATGGCGCAGGCCTGGTGGATGAGTGTCTTTCCCGGTGCCGCCATCTGTCTGGCGGTCATCGCCTTCAACATGTTTGCCGATGGCCTGAACGAGGTCTACGACGTGCGGCGCAAGGGCGCGCCGGGCGGTCTCGAATGATGTCGATCCGCGTGCCACACCCATCGACTTCCCATGCAGCTGCGACCGCCGTCGACGCAGACCAGTCTGCGTTGCTCGATGTGCGTGCACTCAAGGTTCACATCCGGGCCTCCGGCAACGTCGTCCGCGCCGTCGATGGCGTCGACCTGCGGGTCATGCGAGGCGAGTGTGTGGGCATCGTCGGGGAATCGGGCTCTGGCAAGAGCACGGTTGCGCGCACCATCTCGCGACTGATGCCTCCGCTCGAGTACGCCGAACTCAGCGGGTCCGTGCGTTTCAACGGGGCGGACCTGTTGTCCATGGCGCCCGACCGACTGCGACAGTTGCGTCGTTCGTCCGGGTTTTCCATGATCTTCCAGGACCCTTTGGGCTACCTCAATCCCACCATGCGCGTCGGGCGTCAGGTGCGCGAGGCGCTGGCTGCGGATGCGCGCGGCCAATCCGACCTGCAACGGGTGCATGGCTTCCTGCGGGAGGCGGGGCTGCCTGACGTGGAAAATGTGGCACGCCGGTTTCCTCACGAGCTCTCCGGGGGCATGCGCCAGCGTGTGATGATCGCGATGGCCTTGGCGAGCGAGCCCTTGCTGTTGTTCGCCGACGAGCCGACTACTGCGCTCGATGCCACGGTGCAGCTGCAGGTGCTCGAGACGATGCGGCGCCTGCATGCCGAGCGCAACATGGCGATGGTCATCATCACCCATGACCTCGGGGTGGTGGCGGCCTTGTGCGACCGCGTCTATGTCATGCATGGCGGCAAGGTGGTCGAAACGGCCGATACCCTGTCCTTGTTCGACCGGCCGACCCATCCGTATTCGGCGCGCCTGATCGAAATGACCCGGCGTGGCCGCGGGCTGGCGCCCCAATCTCTGCAGGTTCCCGCGTGAGACACCCAGGGCCGTTGCCGAGGCGAACAGCCGGACAGCTACGAGGTGTCGGGGACAGAGCTCCGCACCGCTGCGCGGCGCTACGGTCTGTCCCCGAGGTCTCGGTTTCGCAGTGCGCAGCACGGAGGGACGTTCAGTGAGCGCGCCGATCCTGAGCCTGCGCAACGTGACACAGGTCTTCGCCAAGCCGCATCAGTCCGGCTGGCGGCGCCAGTATCTGCATGCGCTCGACGGCGTCGATCTCGACGTGCATGAAGGTGAAACGCTGGCGATCGTCGGCGAATCGGGCTCGGGCAAGAGCACCCTGGCCAAACTGCTGCTGGCGTTGAGCCGGCCCACCAGCGGGGAGGTGCAGTTCTTCGGCAAGGGCCTGCAGACGCTCGACGACCAGCAGCACGCGCGTTACCGCCGCAGCGTGCAGGCCGTGTTCCAGGATCCTGCGTCCTCCCTCAATCCACGCATGCGGCTGGCGCAGGCTTTGGGTCATGTGGTGCGCCGTCATGCCCTGGCGAGCGAGGCGCAGCAGGATGCGTTCATCGCGCAGCAGTTGCTCTCGGTCGGGCTGGAGCCTGCGCAGGCGTTCATGCAGCGCTATCCGAATCAGCTCTCCGGTGGCCAGCAGCAACGCGTCGCGATCGCGCGCGCGATGATGCTGCAGCCGCGCATCATCGTCGCCGATGAACCGCTGTCGAGCCTCGATGTATCCATCCAGGGCCAGGTGCTCGACCTGATGCGCGAACTCAAGCGCAGCACGGGTGTTGGATACGTGATCATCAGCCATGATCTGTACGCCATGGAATCGATCGCCGACCGCGTGGCCGTGATGCACCGTGGCAAGATCGTCGAGGTCGGGCCGGACGTGTTCTCGAAACCGCAGCATCCTTACACGAAGCTGCTGCTGCAGGCACGTCTTCCTGCCGACCCGCGCCTGGCCCGTGCCCAGCTGTCCAATGCGCTGGCACGATCGTCGGAGGGGCAGCTCCCGCTTGCCGTCGACCTACGTTGACACCTGAAGGAGCCTGCTCGCCGCATCTGCTGTATACATCTGCTCTCATGTTCTTTCGCAACCACGCATGTAACTTCGATGAAATGCAACCACAGGAGATCACCATGACCTCGATGATTCGAACCAACACGACACTCGATCCGGCGGCCGCGCTGGCCGAGCCGGCGCGAACGACGCCCGCCTGGTCCCGGCGCACGCTGGTGGCCGCCTGCACCATGGGCGTGTTTGCCTTCGGCATGGCCGCCACCTCGGTTCTTGCCCAGGGGCAGCCGCAACGGGGCGGCACCGTGATCGCCGCGCTCGACCCAGGAGCGATCTCGTCGTTCAACACGCACATGACGTCGTTGACGTCCCCGTTGTTCATGGCGGACGTGTGGGCCGATGGCTTGATGACCTATGACCGTGTCGGCAACCGCGTTCCGCGCCTCGCCACCGAATGGACGGTGTCGCCCGATGGTCTGGTGTACACGTTCAAGTTGCGCCAGGGCGTGAAATGGTCGGACGGACAGCCATTCACGTCGGCCGACGTGTTGTTCACGTTGAACAACTTCGCGAAGTACAACACCTACCTCGGCAAGCTCAATCCGATGGTGGACAAGGCGGAAACACCGGACGCTCACACGTTCATCCTCAAGCTCAAGGCACCCCTGACGGCCACGCTCGATCTGTTCGACAAGGAAGTGTTTCCCTTGCTGCCCAAGCACGTGTACGAGGGCAGCGCAGACCTGGCGACACACCCGGCCAACCGGGCACCCGTTGGCCTCGGGCCGTTCAAATTCGAGTCGTGGGACAGCGGCCGGTCGATCACCTTCGTGCGCAACCCCAACTACTGGGACAAACCCAAGCCCTACCTCGATTCCGTGGTGTTTGCGCTCATTCCGGATGCCCAGCAGCGCCTGAATGCCATGACGCGCGGTGAAATCCAGTGGTTCCGGCCGGAGCCGTTCCAGGTGAACGCTGCCACGGCCGGGGAAAAGGCCGGCAACTACAAGGTGGTGCGGATCGTCAACAATGCGCCCGAGAGATCGGTGGTCGACTTCAACATGCGCAAGGCGCCGTTCAACGATGTAAAGGTACGCAAGGCATTGTTCATGGCGATCGACCGCCAACGTGTCGTGGCCGACGCGTACCAGGGGCTGGCATCGACGGCCAAGAACGCGATACCGGTGCAATTCCGGCAGTTGCACGACCCGTCGATCGATTTCGACAAGATGTATCCGTATGATCCGAAAAAGGCGGGGGCCCTGCTCGACGAGGCGGGTCTGGCCGTGAAGGGTGGCAAGAGGTTCACGGTCGAGTTGACCTACATCTCGCGTCCGCCTTACGACGCGGTTGCCAAGGTGGTGCAGAGCAACTGGGCCGCCATTGGCATCGACGTCAAGATGGCCGGACTCGACCCGCAGATCTGGACTGACAAGGTCTACAAGAGGAACGAGTTCGATACGTCGGTGATCTCGCTCACGGGTCGCACGAACCCGGTGCTGGGGGTCGATCGAAGCTATGTCTGCAACACGGGCAACCTGCCGTTCGTCAATCCGACCGGATACTGCAATCCCGAGATGGACAAGGCCGTGGCCGATGCCGCTGCAGCCCCGTTGGAAAAACAGCGTGAGTTCTACAAGCGCTACGCAGAAATCCAGGCGCGCGACCTGAACCAGTTGATCCTGGCCAGCCAGCAGATGTACGAGGTGGTATCGAACAAGTTCGATGGCCTCGATGCGCAGTTCAATTTCTCCTACAACACGCATCCCAACTGGGCGGAAGCCTGGTATCGCAAGTAGTTCGGGCTACGCTATCCGAGGCAGTCGGCAGCCGGCCCGAACAGGCGTTCGGGCTGGTTGCCAGCCGTGCGCAGTCGATCACTGGACTACCCTCCGTGCTTCGCACTGCGGGACTGAGCGCCTTGGGAACGGCCCGGCGGCGCTCACGCGTATCCTGCCGCGACGGGGCCGGATGCGCGGTCGTTGGCGCCGGTTGCATCAACCGCGCCGTGGGGATTCATCATCATGGATGGAGATGTCGTGTTCAGAGATGTTGGGCAATTGGTGAAACCGCAGATGGTTGCCATCGTGGGTGCGTCCGCACGACGCAGTTCTCAGGGCAACGTGGTGATTCAGAACCTGCTTGCGTGGAAGTACGCAGGCCAGATCCTGCCGGTACACGCCAGCGCCGGCGAAATCGATGGGGTCTCCGCCTGCGGAGCGATCCATGCGTTGCCCCAGGGCGTCGATACCGCCATCGTGGCCGTGCCGGCCGCCGATGTGCTTGCTACCCTCGAGGCATTGGAGGCGGCCGGCGTGCGTTCGGCAAACATCTTTTCCAACGGGTTCAGCGATGCCGATCAGCGCGCCATCGTCGCTTTCGGTGAGCGCTCGACGATGTCGATCAACGGACCCAATTGCATGGGACTGGTGAATTTCACTGACTCGATCCCGCTGTATCCATCGCGGCCCTCCCTGCGCCTGCGCGCCGGACCAGTCTGCCTGGTGGCGCAGTCCGGTTCGGCGGCGATCTCGGTCATGAACTCGCTGACGGCAGGGTTGTCCAAGGTCTTCACGGTCGGCAGCGAGTTCCAGCTGGCCGCAGCCGACTATCTGAACTGGCTGGCTGAAGATGAGGCGACACGGGCAGTCGGCGTGGTGGCGGAATCCGTCAAGGACCCGGTCGCGTTCGCTCACGCTGCCGAACGTCTGCACGCTGCGGGCAAGGCCCTGGTGGTGCTCAAGGTTGGAAATTCCGAGATGGGCGCGGCTGCCACGCAGGCGCACACGGGGGCTCTCGTGAGCAACCGTGATGCGTTCGACGACTACTTTCGCGACTGCGATATCGCCACGGTCAGCGACTATGACGAGCTGGTCGCGTCGCTCGAAGCGGCAGTCGTGGCCAGACGCATGGCACGGGGTGGCCGGATTGCGATCGCGGGGATCTCGGGTGGCCAGACCGCGCTGGCGTGCGACGTGGCCGCGGCACGCAGGCTTGCATTGGCCGAATTCTCGGCCCAGACCTGTGAGCGGGTGCATCAGGCCTTGCCAGGGAGTTACGGTGTCAACCCGGTGGACATCGGAGCAACCGTCCAGCCGCAGGACCGCAATGCGGCCGCCGCGCTCAGCGCCATCCTGGAGGACCCCTCGGTGGGGGGGCTGGCGCTGCTGCAGGACTGCCAGGCGAGCCTCAATCCGCGCACCTTCGAGAACTACATGAACCATATCCCGGGTTATGGTCAGGTCGGCCGTGCGACCGACAAGCCCGTGGTGATCGTGTCTCCGACTGGCGAGAGCCTCCATCCGGGTGTCATCGAGGCGGTTGCCGGTACGCCGGTGCCGGTCGTGCGTGGTTTGGTCGAAGGCTTGGTCGCGATCGAAAACCTGGGCAAGGGGCATCCGGGCTACGCGGGCGTCTGGGCAGATGCGCGCCGGCCGGGTCGGCCTGCATTCAATGCGTCCGCCGGGCGGTGGCGGGAGCGGCTGGCGTATGCCTCGGGCAGCCTGCCGCCCGCCTTGTCTTTCGAGTTGCTGCGCAGCTATGGCGTACCCGTGGTGCGCTCGGTCATCGTATCGACGGCCGGGGAAGCACTGGCCCAGGCCGCGCAGATCGGCTATCCGATGGTGGTCAAGGTTGCATCGCGGCAGATCAGCCATCGCTCGGACGTCGGCGGCGTAGTGCTGGGGGTGCAGAATCCCGATGCATTGCAGCAGGCGATCGCCACCATCGCGCGCAACGTGGCGATGGCCGCTCCGCATGCCGTGATCGATGGCTACGAGTTGCAGGAACAGATCAGCGGCGATGCGGAAGTCCTGGTCGGGTTCGCTGCCGCCGCGCCTCTTGGCAGCCTGATGGTGGTTGGCACCGGAGGCACGATGGTCGAGATCGTGGCCGACCGCTGCGTCGGTCTGGCGCCGTTGGCGAGCCAGAAGGCCCGGCAAATGGTGCTCGCCACGCGCGTCGGCAAGTTGCTCGATGGCTATCGAAACCTGTTGCCACAGACGGACCTTGCGCCTTTGACGGCCCTGCTGCAGGGCCTGTCCGAATTGGCCATGGATCTGGGCGATCGAATCAGCGCCTGCGACCTCAACCCGGTTCTGGTCCGCAAGGGAACGGGCGAGGTGCGCGTCGTCGACGCGCTCATGCTGGCTCGAGAACCCGACCAGCGGGATCGCTGAGGGCGTGCGTGCCGGAGACCCCGCCTAATCCGGCCGGGCTACTTGTCCATCTGGTGCAGGCTGATCAGGCTCATCAGCGCGGAGACGACCTCCGGCTTGAAGCCGACGCGCGCGTTGCCGAATCCGTCGCCGCCGCTCAGCACCAGTTTCTCCATGTACTCGACACAGTCGCGCGAACCCCAGAACACGGTGATGGCCTTGGCGATGCGCTCATGGCGCTGGGCAATGATGGCCATGGCCTGGTCGATGCCGACCTGACGCGGCAATTCGTGCAGCGGCAGGGGTCGGGTGTCCTGCTCGTCATCTTCCCATTGCAGGGTGGGAAATCCAGTGGCCCCGTCCTTGTGTTCGGGCTTCTTGTCCGATGTCGCCATGGTGGCTCCTTGGGCACGCCGGCCGGCCCCGTCCGGCTGGAGTTCAGCGCGTGTTGCGCGCGATTATGCTGCACGGTGGCGCGTCCCGTCACCGGTCGTTTGCAGGCTGTTTCATCGTGTGAGCCGCCAGCCCCGCGAAGCCGGTCTGTCGGGTCAGCCAGGCCACGAACGACGCCAGCGCAGGATTGGGGTCGCGCTGTTCCGGCGTGACCAGGTAGTACGCGCGCTCGGTCACCAGCGCGTGTGCGCTGGCCTGCACCAGTTGGCCGCCGGCCAGTTCCGCTTCGATCAGCAGGCGCGGCACCAGCGCGACGCCCATGCCGTGCACGGCTGCCGCCACCGTGAGCGAGAACAGTTCGTAGCGCGGCCCGGCCAGTGCCAGGGGCGCTGCGACATCGGCGCGCTGGAACCACTGGCGCCAGGCGTCGGGCCGCGTGCTTTGCTGCAGCAGCGGCAGCTCGGCCAGCGCGGCCGGCGAGAGCATGCGCCCGCGCGGCAGCAGCGCCGGCGCGCACACCGGCACCAGGTCTTCCTGCACCAGCAGGGTCGAGCGCGTGCCGGCCCAGTTGCGCAACTGCTGCGGCGTGCCGGCGTACAACGCCGCGTCGAAGTCGGTATCGGCAAACAGGAAGGCCCGGGTGCGGGTTTCGATGTGCACCACCAGTTGCGGCTGCACTCGCTGCAGGTCGGGCAGGCGCGGGATCAGCCAGCGGCTGGCGAACGTGGGCACGGCCGCGAGTTGCAGCGTCTGTTGCGTACCCTGGCTGGCCATCGCTTCCAGCGTGTCGCGTTCGAGTGCCTGCAGGCGGGGCGCGATCTGGCGTGCGTAGGTGCGGCCGCGTTCGGTCAGCGCCACGCCGTGGCGCGTGCGCCGGAACAAGGCCTGGCCCAGGTACTGCTCCAGCCCGGCGATCTGGCGCGACACGGCGCTCTGGGTCAGCGCCAGTTCCTGCGCCGCGCGGGTGTAGCTCTCGTGCCGCGCGGCGGCATCGAAACAGGCGAGCGCCTGCAGGGACGGGATCTTGCGCCGCACGGTGTGACGAATATACACATCTTGACCGTCGCTGGTCTACCCTCCCTCCGTGCGGCTCGCTGCTGGATCAGATCGCGATCGGCCAGATATGCGCATGACGCATTCCTGCGTTCCGAATTTGCGGTTGTCCGATGGCCGCTCCCGCACTACGATCGCGCTTTCATCGAACCACCAAGGAGCCCTCGCATGGCCAAGGCCGCATTCCACTGGCAGGACCCGTTCCTGCTCGAATCCCAACTGAGCGACGACGAACGCATGGTGCGTCAGGCCGCTGCAGCCTACTGCCAGGACAAGCTGCAGCCGCGCGTCATCGAGGCGTTTCGCAGCGGCAGCACCGACGTGGCGATCTTTCGCGAGATGGGCGAACTCGGCCTGCTCGGCCCGACGATCGGCGAACAATACGGTGGGCCGGGGCTGAACTACGTGTCGTACGGCCTGATCGCGCGCGAGGTCGAGCGGGTCGACTCGGGCTACCGCTCGATAATGAGCGTGCAGTCCTCGCTGGTGATGGTGCCGATCAACGAATTCGGCACCGAGGCGCAGAAGCAGAAATACCTGCCCGCGCTCGCGGCCGGCAAGTCGATCGGCTGCTTCGGCCTGACCGAGCCCGATCACGGTTCCGATCCGGGCTCCATGGCCACGCGCGCGCACAAGGTGGCCGGCGGCTACAAGCTCACGGGCGCCAAGATGTGGATTTCCAACAGCCCGCTGGCCGACGTGTTCGTCGTCTGGGCCAAGGAGGTCTCGCCGTCCGGCCAGGTCGGACCGATCCGCGGCTTCATCCTGGAAAAGGGCATGGCCGGCCTGTCGGCGCCGGAGATCCATGGCAAGGTCGGGCTGCGCGCATCGGTCACCGGCGAAGTCGTGATGGACGGGGTGTTCTGCCCGGAGGAGAACGCGTTCCCCGAGGTGCGCGGCCTCAAGGGCCCGTTCACCTGCCTGAATTCGGCGCGTTACGGCATTGCCTGGGGCGCGCTCGGCGCGGCCGAGGATTGCTGGCTGCGTGCACGCCAGTACACGCTCGACCGCAAGCAGTTCGGCCGCCCG
>JBDHRZ010000047.1:0-12420 GCA_039807845.1 Rhodoferax sp. | reverse complement strand
AGATCTGGCCATCGGTGACCTTCGGGTCGTCCGCGAACCGGCGCAATTGCGCGTTGTCCGCAATCACCGCAAACTGGTCGAGCCAGCCCGCGGCGCCGGGCAGGTCGGCGCGCGCCGACTGGAACAGGGCTTCCGCGTACGGCCGGGCGATGGTGGCGAGTTCAGCCATACGGTCCTCTTACAACTCGGTCTTGAGCCGGTTGAGCAGTTCCGCGTGCACGCCGGCGTTGACTTCCTTGCGCAGGATCTGCTCGGCGCCCCGGACGGCCAGCGCCGCGACCTGGTCGCGCAGGGATTCGCGCGCCTTCACCGTCTGCTGATCGGCCTCGGCACGGGCGGCGGCGATGATCTTGTTGCCCTCTTCGGTGGCACTCGCCTTGGCCTGCTCGATGATCGCCTGGGCGCGACGCTCGGCGTCCGCCAGCAGGCTCGCGGTCTCGCTGCGCGACTTGGACAACTCGGCTTCCACCCGCTGGTTGGCCGCGGACAGTTCCGACTTCGCCTTGTCGGCGGCAGCCAGGCCGTCAGCGATCTTGCTGGCGCGCTCGTCGAGCGCACTGGCGATCGGTGGCCAGACGAACTTCATCGTGAACCAGACCAGGATCAGGAACACGATCATCTGAATGACGAGGGTACTGGTAATGCTCACTTTTCATCCTTCGGCCCGGCGCGGGACGCAGCGGGCGATGACGTTGATCCCGCCAGCAACCGCCTTACTTGGGCAGGTTGGCGATCTGGGCCAGGAACGGGTTGGCGGTGGCGAACCACAGCGCGATACCCACGCCGATGATGAACGCCGCGTCGATCAGGCCGACCAGCAGGAACATCTTGGTCTGCAGTTCACCCATCAGTTCGGGCTGGCGTGCAGCGGATTCGAGGTACTTGCTGCCCATGACGCCGATGCCGATACAGGCACCAATGGCACCGAGACCGATGATCAGGCCGGCGGCCAGAGCAACAAAACTGATTACTTCCATGATGACTCCTAAGGGACGTGGGTTGACGGAAAGGGGAAACGCGGGAACGAGGACTGGCTGGAAAAGGGAAACTCAGTGCGCGTCATGCGCCTGGCCGATGTAGACCAGGGCCAGCATCATGAACACGAAAGCCTGCAGCGTGATGATCAGGATGTGGAAGATCGCCCACGCGGTACCGGCAATGATGTGACCGATCGCGAGGCCGATCCCGGTGCCCGTGACGGCCCAGGCCCCGCCCATCAGGCCGATCAGCAGGAAGACGAGTTCGCCCGCGTACATGTTGCCGAACAGTCGCATGCCGTGCGAGATGGTCTTGGAGACGAATTCGATGATCTGCATGGCGAAGTTGAACGGCCACAGCAGCGGATGGGCGCCGAACGGGGCGGTGAACAGTTCGTGGATCCAGCCGCCGAGCCCCTTGATCTTGACGTTGTAGACCAGGCAGACCACCAGCACCGACACCGACAGCCCCATCGACACCGACAGGTCGGCCGTGGGCACGATGCGCAGGTAGGCGTGGCTCGGATCGCCGCCGAAGGCGGCGTAGACACGCTCCCAGATAAAGGGCAGCAGGTCGACCGGCAACAGGTCCAGCGCGTTGAGCAGGAAGATCCAGACGAACACCACCAGAGCCAACGGCGACACCAGCTTGCGGCTCTTGGCGTTGTGCACGATGCCCTTGGCCTGCGTCTCCACCATCTCCACCATGATCTCGACCGCCGCCTGGAACCGGCCGGGGACCCCGGAGGTAGCCTTGCGCGCAGCGGCCCAGAAGGCCCAGCACATGAGGACGCCCATGAGCACCGAGAAGAACACCGAATCGAGGTTGATCACGGAAAAGTCCGCGACCGCCTTGGGTGCAGTGTTCTGCAGGTGGGTCAGGTGGTGGACGATGTATTCGCCCGCCGTAAGTCCGTGTTCAGCAGCCATCTGTGTTCATCCGACTCGTCGTTTCCTGTTGCCCGGCGCAAAGAGCAGGGCAACCCAGTACACCTTCATCGTCAGCGCCAGGCCGACCAGCAGGGCCGGCCAGTTCAGCGCCGCCACCAGCCTGGGCGCGGCGATCAGCATCGCCGCCGTCAAGGCCAGCTTGACCAGTTCCCACAAAAAAAACCCGAACACCGCGGTTGCAGCGTTCAGGGATGCCAGCCGCCCGGTCAGGCCCCGCGCAAAGATCGCTGCAGGCAAGACCACGGTCAACGCGCCATAGGCGGCCGACCAGGCAACGGGCCGACTGTCGGTGAGCAGCCAGGCCAGCAAGGCCACCACGCCACCCACCACCCCTTGTCCGAGCACCACCATCCAGGGCGGCAGCGACGGATTGCGTTCCCGCAGGCTGCGCGCCTGTTCGGCGCTCAGGGGCCTGAAGGCTTGCGCCTCCCGGGCATCCACCTCATCGTCGAAGGGCAAAGATCGCATGAGTGACACGGTCCCTGCGCACGCCTGAAGTCCTGCAAAGCGGCCGATTATAAGTACAAGCCCGCAGTGCCCCGAAACCCGCTGTACTCCGAAACCCGCAGTGCCCCGCAACGGCGGGCGTTCCTCTTGCCCCGCGAATGCCCGTGCCGGCGGCAGGCGCGCCAACGAGCCGGGCCCCTCGTCGACTCATCGTGGACTCATAATCCGCCCATGAGCGAACTCCCCTCCACCCCCTGCTATCTCAACGGCGCGTTCACGCCGCTACGCGACGCCAGCATCAGCGTGCTGGACCGTGGCTTCATCTTCGGCGACGGCATCTACGAGGTGGTGCCAGTCTATGCGGGCCGGCCATTTCGCTTCGCGCAGCACATGGCGAGGCTCGAGCGCAGCCTGCTCGAAATGCGCATGACCAATCCGCTCACCCGCGCGCAGTGGCTCGACGTCACGATGAAGCTGATCGCGCACGGCGCCAGCGCAGCCGGGGACGCACCGGCGGAGCCGAACCAGTTGATCTACATCCAGATCACGCGCGGGGTGGCGCCGCGCGACCATGTGATGCCGACCGACATCACCCCGACGGTGTTCGCGATGGTCAACCCGATGCGCCTGCCCACGGCCGAGCAGATGGCCCACGGCGTGGCGTGCGTGACGGCCGACGATTTCCGCTGGGAGAAGGCGCACATCAAGAGCACCAGCCTGCTCGGCTCGGTGTTCGCACGCCAGATCAGCTTCGATGCCGGCGCAACGGAAACCGTGATGTTCCGCCACGGCTTCCTCAGCGAGGCTGCGTCCAGCAACGTCTGGGTGGTCAAGGACGGCACCGTGTACGGCACGCCCAAGGACCATCTGGTGCTCGAAGGCATCCGCTACGGCCTGATCGAGGAACTGTGCCGGTCGCTCGGCATCGCGTTCCAACTCCGGCGCAGCAGCCGTGACGACGTGCGCGCCGCGGACGAGTTGCTACTGTCCAGCGCCACCAAGGAAGTGCTGCCGGTCACCACGCTCGACGGCGTGCCGGTGGGCCACCCGGCGCATCGCGGCCAGCCGGGGCCGATCGGCCAGCGCCTGCACGCCGCCTACCAGCGTGCCAAGGCGGCCAGCGCCGCGGCGTGACCCGCACGATGGACACCTCCCGCGCGTCGCTGATCGACTACCCGTCGCCCTTTCCGATCAAGGTGATGGGGGAGAAGGTCGACGGGTTCGTGCATGCCGTCACCACCGTGGCCAGGGCGTTCGACCCCGGCTTCGACGCCTCGACGATCGAATTGCGCGAAAGCCGCGGCGGCCGCTACCTTGGCGTGACGATCACCGTCCTGGCCACCAGCCGGGAGCAGCTCGACGGGTTGTACCGGACCTTGTCGACCCACCCGATGGTCAAGGTGGTGCTCTGAACGTCGATACCCGGATGCTGGGCCGGGTCGAGTACCTGGCCACCTGGGAGGCGATGCAGGCCTTCACCGCCGCGCGCGACACAGCCACGCGCGACGCCCTGTGGATCTGCGAGCATCCGCCGGTCTTCACGCAGGGCCTGGCGGGCAAGGCGGAGCACGTGCTCGATCCCGGCGCGATCCCGGTCGTGGTCACCAACCGGGGCGGCCAGGTGACCTACCACGGTCCTGGGCAGGTGGTGGCGTATGCGATGGTCGACCTGCAGCGCGCCGGCTATTTCATCAAGGAATTCGTGTACCGGATCGAGGAGGCCGTGATCCGCACGCTGGCGCATTTCGGGGTCACCGGCCACCGCGTCGGCGGCGCGCCGGGCATCTACGTGCGCATCGACGACCCCGGCTCGCACGCCCAGCTGGCGCAACGGCCCCGGCGCCGCGAGACGCAGGCGCCGGGCAGCGCAGGCGCAGACGAGGCCGCCGTTGCGGCACCGATCGACTTCCGCGGGCTGGGCAAGATCGCGGCACTGGGCATCAAGGTCAGCCGCCACTGCACGTACCACGGCGTGGCCTTGAACGTGGCGATGGATCTCGAACCCTTCTCGCGTATCAACCCCTGCGGCTACGCCGGCCTGCGCACAGTCGATCTTTCTACAATCGGCGTGGCCGTCGGTTGGCAGGAGGCCGCCGACGTGTTGAGCCGCAAGCTGGCCTCCTACCTGGCGCCATGAAGGCTGCACAACCACGCATGTCCGACTCCATACCCCCCGTCGTGCGCGACGCGCAATCCGCGCAGGACTACGACCCCAGCGTCAAGCAGAAGGCTGCCGCCAAGCTCTCACGCATCCCGGTCAAGGTGACGCCCGGGGAGGTGCTGAAGAAGCCGGCCTGGATCCGGGTGCGCGCGGGTTCTCCCACGACCCGGTTCTACGAGATCAAGGACATCCTGCGCAAGAACAAGCTGGTGACGGTGTGCGAGGAAGCCTCGTGCCCCAACATCGGAGAGTGCTTTGGCCGGGGAACCGCGACCTTCATGATCATGGGCGACAAGTGCACGCGGCGCTGCCCGTTCTGCGACGTCGGCCACGGCCGGCCCGATCCGCTGGACGCCAGCGAGCCACGCAACCTGGCCAACACGATCGCCACGCTGCGCCTGCGCTACGCGGTGATCACCAGCGTGGACCGCGACGACCTGCGCGACGGCGGCGCTGGCCACTTCGCCGAGTGCATCCGCCAGATCCGCGAGATCGCTGCGGGCACGCGCATCGAGATCCTGACGCCGGATTTTCGCGGCCGCGACGACCGGGCCCTGGCGATCCTCCAGGCCGACCCGCCGGACGTGATGAACCACAACCTGGAGACCGTGCCGCGGCTGTACCGGCAGGCACGCCCGGGAGCCGACTATGCGTTCAGCCTGAATCTTCTGAAGAAGTTCAAGGCACTGGTCCCGACGGTCCCGACCAAGAGCGGTCTGATGGTCGGCCTGGGCGAGACGGACGAGGAGATTCTGCAGGTGATGCGCGACATGCGCGCACATGGCATCGAGATGCTGACGATCGGCCAGTACCTGGCGCCAAGCACCAGCCACCTGCCGGTCCAGCGCTACGTGCATCCGGACACCTTCAGGATGTTCGAGTCCGAGGCGTACGCGATGGGCTTCACGCACGCCGCCGTGGGCGCCCTGGTGCGCTCGAGCTACCACGCCGACCAGCAGGCGATGGACGTGCTGGAGGCCAAGGCAGACCCGGCCTGAGAGCCTGCCCGCGAACGGCAGCAGGAATTCGCCGTTCGGGCCGATCAGTCTGAGGCGGAGAACATCGCAGCCGGATCCTGCGCCTCGCACACGGCGCGGGCCCATGCGCCGAGCCGGCTCGCGTCGGCGCGCAACACCTCGGACTTGACCGCGGGGATCTGCGCGGGCTGCATGGAAAAACTGCGCAGCCCCAGTCCGAGCAGCAGGCGCGTGAAGGCCACGTCACCGGCCATCTCGCCGCACACGCTGACCCCCTTGCCCTTCGCGTGGCACTGGGCAATGGTGTCGGCGACCAGTCGCAGCACCGCCGGGTGCAGAGGATCGTAGAGATGGGCCACGGATTCGTCCGCGCGGTCGATCGCCAGCGTGTACTGGATCAGGTCGTTCGTGCCGATGGACAGGAAATCGAAGTGCTGCAGGAACACATCGAGCATCAAGGCCGCCGCCGGAATCTCGATCATCGCGCCCAGCCGCACCGGACCATGGGCCACGGCACGCTTGTCGAGTTGCGCACGCGCCTGCGCGATCAGCGACAGGGTCTGGCGGATTTCGCTCGCATGCGCCAGCATCGGTATCAGCAAGTTGACCTGGCCGAACGCCGCTGCGCGCAGGATCGCGCGCAACTGGGTCAGGAACATGTCCGGATCGGCCAGGCACCAGCGGATCGCGCGCAAGCCCAGCGCCGGGTTCAGGTGCGCGGCGTCGCGTGCCACCTTGTCCAGCGGCTTGTCCGAGCCGATGTCCACGGTGCGGATGGTGACCGGCAGTCCCTGCATGCCCTGGACGGCGCGCAGGTAGGCCAGGTACTGCTCCTCCTCGTCGGGCAGGCGGCCCTCGCGGCCGAGGAACAGGAACTCGCTGCGAAACAAGCCGACGCCCACCGCTCCCGCCTGCAGCGCGCCGGCAGCGTCATCGGGCATTTCGATGTTGGCCAGCAACTCGACCTCCTGTCCGTCGAGCGTGACGGCCGGCGTGTGCAGCAGGCTCGTCAACCCGTCACGGCCGGCTTCGCCCTGGCGCTGGCGCCGTCCGTACTCCGCCAGCACCGGGTCCGACGGATCGACGATCACGACGCCGGCGTCCCCGTCGACGATCACCCAGTCGTCCTGGCGGATCAGATGGCTGGCCATGCGCGCCCCAACCACGGCAGGAATGTCCATGCTGCGCGCGACGATGGCGGTATGCGAAGTCCGGCCGCCGACGTCCGTGATGAAACCGGCGAAGACACTCTGCTTGAACTGCATCATGTCCGATGGCGACAGGTCGTGCGCGACCAGGATCAGGGGTGCATCCGTCGTGCTGTCGCGCGTCAGGTCCGGCTGCGCCGCCCTGCGCACCACGGGCGGGCCGGCATGGGCCAGCGCCGAATGCTTGCCGTTCATGGCAGCCAGCCCCTTCTCGGTGATCTGCTCGAGGTCCGCCTTGCGCTCGCGCAGGTACTCGTCCTGCATGTCGTCGAACTGGCGCGCCACCATCTCGAGTTGCGTGGTCAGCGCCCATTCGGCGTTGTACAGCCGGTCCGCGATCCAGTGCTTGACGCCCTGGATCAGTTCCTCGTCCTGCAGCAGCATCAGATGCACATCGAGGAGGGCCGCCAGTTCGTGCGGGGCTTCCTTCGGACCGAGCTGACCGAGCGTGCGCTGCAGCCGCTGGAACTCGTCGATCACCGCGTTGCGGCCACGGCGCACGCGCTCGATCTCCGACTGCACCTCGGCCGGGGAGATGAAGTAGTGCGCCACGTTCACGCGGCTGGACGCCACCAGCACCGCACGCCCGATCGCGATGCCGCGCGCGATCGCCAGCCCGTGGATGCAGAAGCTCACTCGCCTTCTCCGAATTTGTCGGCGATCAGCGCGCGCAGCGCATCCATCGCCTCCTGCTCGCGCTCGCCGACGGTCTCGATCTCGATCGTCACGCCGATGCCGGCGGCGAGCATCATCACGCCCATGATGCTCTTGGCATTCACGCGCCGCTCCCCGCGTGACATCCAGACCTCACAGGGAAAACTGCCCGCGAGCTTGGTCAGCTTGGCGGAAGCACGCGCGTGCAGCCCGAGCTTATTGCTGATGGTGATCGGGGTCTTGATCATGTGCGTTTCTGCCTTGGTTGCCGGGCGCCGACCCCGCCAGTTGCACGATGCCGCGAACACCGCCTTCCAGGACCCGCGCCACCAGCGCATCCAGCGGCTCGCCGCGGTAGGTCATGGCGCGCAACAGCATCGGCAGATTGACGCCCGCGATCAGCCGCGCCTGCACCCCATCGACCAGGCGCTGCGCCACGCCGCACGGCGTGGCGCCGACGACGTCGGTCATGACCAGGATCGGGGTGCCGAGCGCAGCCATCGCGCTGCGCGCCGTCGCCAGCAACTGCTCCGGCGCCTGGTCACTGTCGATGTCCAGCGCAACGATGTGCCTGGCATCGTCCGGAAAGACGTGTAACACCGCCTGGCGCAACGCGCCAGCCAGCGGAGCATGAGCGATGATCAACAGGCCGGCAGCCATGGTGTCGCCCGATTATGGCGCGCGCGAGACACTGCACTCCTGATCGCCCCGCCAACGGGCACCGCGCACGGGCCAAAGCCGGTACAGGGCCAGACGAAGGGTGCAACGACGCCACGCTACGGCCCTGCGCTCACGCCCTCGGCAACGATGCGCCGCGCGTCACTTGAACACGCCGAACACCTTCTTCAGGATCGCGCTGCCGGCGCCGACCGGATCCTGGCGGATCTTGCGCTCCTCCTCGCCGATCACCAGGTACAAGCCATCGAGCGTCTTGCCGGTGACATAGGTCTCGATATTGGCGTCCTTCTTGCTGAGCAGACCGATGCCGGCCGCCTTGGACGCGACCCGGTTGTACTTGGATGCCAGGTCGACCTTCTGCGTCGCGCGCGTCACCACCGGCAGGAACTGCGCGCTCAGGGGCTCGCGCGTCTTGCCGGCGAAGAACTCCGTGACCGAAGTGTCGCCACCGGTGAGGATCTTCTTGGCGTCGGTCACCGACATCGACTTGACGGCGTTGACCAGCATGTCCTTGGCCATGGGCACCGCGGCCTCCGCCGCGCGGTTCATCGCGGTCACCAGTTCGTCGATACGCTTGCCCTGCCCGAGCGTACGCAGCAGCTTCGCCGCATCCTCCAGAAAGCCGGGCAAGGGAATGCGGACCTTGTCGTTGGCCAGGAAACCATCCTTGCGCCCGAGCAGACTGACCGCCGCCAGTGCGCCTTTCTCCAGTGCGGCCTTCAGGCCCGCGGACGCTTCGCCGTCCGTGAGATCGGCCAGGGTCAGGGCACGCGCCTGCCGGTGGGCGAACATGACCAGCCAGGCGCCGGCGGCTGCATTGAAATGTCGTCTGTCCATGAACGATCCTCTCGCTGTCTGCTGGAAACGCCGATGGTGCCCCGGTCGGACACAGGCCGCAAGGTGAGCGGCCGCCATCTACCGTAAACTTTACCTTCATGCACACTGCGACCGAGACCACCCGGGTGTGGGATTTGCCCACCCGCCTGTTCCATTGGCTGCTGGCCGTCTGCATCATCGGCTCGGTCGTCACCAGCCAGATCGCCGGCAACGCGATGACCTGGCACTTCCGGTTCGGCTTTTCGATCGCCACCTTGTTGTTGTTCCGCCTCGTGTGGGGATTCATCGGCGGCCACTGGTCGCGCTTCTCCGCCTTCCTGTACAGCCCGGCCACCATGCTGCGCTACATCAGGGGCGAGGGCGGGCCGGAGCTGACGACTGGGCACAACCCGCTGGGGGCAGCGTCCGTGTTCGCCATGCTGGTGTTCCTCGTGGCCCAGGTCGGCACCGGCCTGTTCAGCGACGACGAGATTGCCGCCGTCGGGCCGTTCGCCAAGTTCGTCTCCAACGCAAGCGTCAGCCTGGCGACCAGCTACCACAAGTCGATCGGCAAGTACATCCTCATCGCGTTGATCGTGCTGCACCTGGCTGCCATCGCCTACTACGCGCTGGCGCGGCACGAAAACCTGGTCCGGCCAATGGTGAGCGGCGACAAGGCCGCGCCCGGCACGCGCATGCCAGATTCCCGCGACGACACGCCCTCGCGCATCGCAGCGGCGATCGTGCTGCTTGCCTGCGCCGCCCTGGTCGCCTGGGGCGTCTCGTTGGGCGGCTGAGCACGGCGGCTGCAGGCCCGCGACGATGCCACCCCGACGCGCAACCGAACTGCGCACACCGAAAACGGCGTCGGAGCTCGATGGCGTGCGCAGCCTGATGCGCGAATACGCGGCGCAGCTCGGCATCGACCTCGACTTCCAGGATTTCGAATCGGAACTCGCCGAACTGCCGGGCGCCTACGGACCGCCGCGTGGCGCGCTGCTCAGTCTGCACGTCGGCAAGGACCTCGCCGGCTGCTGCGCCCTTCGACCGCTGGATACGAGCGACTACGCCAACGCCTGCGAGATGAAGCGGCTCTACGTGCGCGCGCAGTTCCGTGGCCTGGGGCTCGGCCGCTTGCTCGCGGAGGCGATCCTGGACCAGGCGCGCCAGCGTGGGTATTCCTGCATCCTGCTCGACACCCTGAGCGACATGGAAACCGCGCGCGCGCTGTACCAGGATCTCGGGTTCGTGGAAATCGCTCCGTACTACTACAACCCGATTGCCGGGGCGCATTACCTCAAGGCGGAACTGTAGGAGCGCGCCGGGCCCCCACCGCTCCGGCGTCGCCTGCCGAGGCTCCGTCAGCCGTGCGCGCCTTGCGAGGCGGCCAACATTCTCTCGAGCAGGATCGGCATTTCGGCCGTGCTGTCGATGAACCAACCAGCCCGGGAATGCGGGTCGTCGCGCCCGACGCGCACCGTCAACCAGCCGGCCGGAGCCGAGGCGAACACCGGTTCGTCGTTGACGTCGTCCCCGGCAAACAGCGCAGCAGTGCTGCCCGTGCGCGCCACCAGGTCCCGCACGGCCTGTGCCTTGTCGGGCGCGTCGGCCGACACGAGGTTGACGACCAGTTTGCCACCGAAAGTGCGCAGGCTCGGATCGAGCCTTGCCAGCAGGTCGGCGATGGCCGCCTCGGCGCGCGCGCGATCGCGTGCGGTCCGATAGTGCAGTGCAATCGACGCCCCTTTGTCTTCGACCACGACCCCTGCCGTTGCCAGCCTGGTCCGGTCGCGGGACAAGCTCTGGCGCGCCGGCTCGAGCCGCCGGGCATGCGCGATGGCCGCGTCGGGGTCACCGTCTGCGCCATGACTGCCGACCAGGAAATGCGGCCTGAAGCCGAGCCGTCCTTCGAGGTCGGTACGCGCGCGGCCACTCACGATGGCCACCGGCAAGCGCCGGGCGAGCATTTCCAGCCGTCGTGCCGTCGCCGAAGGCACGCGCGCGGCCTGATGCCGGACGACGATCGGAGCGAGCGTCCCGTCGAAGTCGAACGCGAGCAGCGGGCGCAGCGACAGCAAGTGACCTATCGCGGCCGTTCCCTCGGGGCCCAGCAGATGACGCATGCGTGACACCGTTCGTCAATGCTCCTGATAGCGGCGCACGCGCGCCTCGATGCGCGCGCGCAGCCGCCAGCGCCCCGCATCGGCCAGGATGCGCCCGGCCCAGCGGAACACGTTGAATTCGCGCACCGTGCTGCGCAGGCTGGCCATGCGCTCGCGTTGCTCGGCCAGCGGCATCGAGGCCGCGCGGTGCAGCGCGTCGGCCGTCTCCTCGACGTGATACGGATTCACGATCAGGGCCTCGGGCATTTCGCGCGCGGCACCGGCGAAGCGGCTGAGCAACAGCACGCCCTGCAGGTCGTCACGTGCCGCAACGAACTCCTTGGCCACCAGGTTCATCCCGTCGTGCAGGCTCGTGACGACACAGATGTCGGCGGCGCGGTACAAGGCGTTGACTTCGTCGCGCTCGTGGTGCTGGGCCAGCAGGTGCACCGGTCGATAACCCGGCTGCCCGAACCGCCGGTTGATGCGCTCGGTCACACGCTCGGCCAGTTCCTGAAAACTGCGGTACTCATCGAGCGCGCCGCGCGTCGGTGCCGCGACCTGCACCAGCACGAAGCGCCCACGCCATTGGGGGTATTTCTCCAGCAGTCGCTCGACGGCGTTCAAGCGCTCCAGGATGCCCTTGGTGTAGTCGAAGCGATCGACACCCACGGCGATACAGGCATCCGACGACAGCCCGAATCGCTCGATCACCTGCTGGCGGCAGGCGGGGACGGTCGGCATCGCGGCGACTTCGGCGGCGTCGGGCCAGGCGATGGAGATCGGATAGCTCTCGATCAGCGTCTCCTTCTCGCGGAACGCGATCGTCGAGTGCTCGTGCTCGATGCGTGCCTCCAGGTATCGATCCACGGTCTCGATGAAGTTCTTGCAGTGGAAACGCGTGTGGAAGCCCAGGATCGTGCTGCCGAGCATGCCCTCGAGGATCTCGCTGCGCCACGGGCAGATGCCGAACGACTCCGGGTTGGGCCAGGGAATGTGCCAGAACGTGACGATCGTCGCCTCAGGCAGGCGTTCGCGGATCAGCGCCGGCAACAGCGCAAAGTGATAGTCCTGCACCAATACCAGCGGGTCGGGGCCGCGCGCCTCGGCCACCACGGCGTCGGCAAAGCGGCGGTTGATCTCGCGATAGGCCTGCCAGTCCGACTCGCGGAACACCGGTCGCACGTGCGCGACGTGGCACAACGGCCACATGCCCTCGTTGGCAAAGCCGTAGTAGTAGCCCTGTTCCTCCTCCGGCGTGAGCCACACGCGGCGCAGCCAATAGTCCTGCTGGCCCGGCGGAACGGCGACGCGGTCGTGTTCGTCGACGACGTCACGGTCCGCGGAGCCGCTGCCGTGCGCGATCCAGGTCCCCGAGCAGGCGCGCATGACCGGTTCGACCGCAGTGATCAGCCCGCTGGCGGGGTGCTTGACGACGATGCCATCGGT
>JBDHRZ010000046.1:0-12482 GCA_039807845.1 Rhodoferax sp. | reverse complement strand
CAACCATTCCGACGGCAGCGGCCGCTACGCGTTCAACCGCCAGCCCGGCGTGGCCTACTGGAACCTCGCCTGCCTGGCCCAGGCCTTGCTGCCGCTGATCGGGCAGGAGCAGCTCGCGCGGCAGGCGCTGGAGTCATACGCCAGCGAGTTCATGCGCGCGCTGCGGCAGCGCTTCGCGGCCAAACTCGGCCTGGATGCCTTGCGCGACGACGACCCTGACCTGATCGAGTCGGTCCTGCAGTTGCTCGCCGCGGGGCACGTCGACTACACCCTCTTCTGGCGCCGACTCAGCCATTGGGTGGGTGGCGCGCAGCCGCAAGCGCTGCACGACCTGCTTGCCGGCCAGACGGGGTTCGAGCCCTGGCTGCGACGCTATGCTGGGCGCCTGTCGCTGCAGGATCGGGACACCGCGGCGCGCACCATGCTGGCCGTCAATCCGAAATTCGTGCTGCGCAACCACCTGGCCGAGCAGGCGATCGCCGCCGCGAAGGCTCGCGACTTCACCGTGCTGGAGCGCTTGCAGCGCGTGCTGGAAACACCGTTCGACGAGCATCCGGCGTTCGAGTCGCTCGCCGGCCTCCCGCCGCCGTGGGCCAGTTCCATCGCGATCAGCTGTTCTTCCTGAATCGGAACTTAAGGCCACGCACCCGGCAGCAATCGTGGGTGCGGATCGGAGACAATGCGCCGATGCGCGGCATGTCACCGCCGCGCGCCGCGTGCGCCACGCGCACGCGCCATCCACGAGTATGCCGACCGCATGAAGATCCTCATCGACTTCTTTCCGATCCTGCTGTTCTTCGTCGCCTACAAGATGGCTGACATCTATGTCGCCACCGGCATCCTGATGGCGGCCACCGTGCTGCAGACGGCGCTGATGTACGCGATCGACCGCAAGGTCACGACGATGCAGAAGATCACGCTGGCCATGATCCTGGCGTTCGGCGCGCTCACGCTCTACCTGCAGGACGAGCGCTTCATCAAGTGGAAGCCCACCGTGCTCTACCTGGCGATCGCGCTGGCGCTCACGGTCACGGTGGTGGTGTTCAAGAAGAGCTTCCTCAAGCTGATGCTCAGCGCGCAACTCGAATTGCCGGACCGGGTCTGGATGCGGCTGAACGTCGCGTGGATCGTCTATTGCGTCTTCATGGCGGCGGTCAATGCCTACGTGGCGGC
Source organism: Rhodoferax sp. (assembly GCA_039807845.1). Taxonomy (GTDB): domain Bacteria; phylum Pseudomonadota; class Gammaproteobacteria; order Burkholderiales; family Burkholderiaceae_C; genus CAISIP01. Next base: position 11,309 of record JBDHRZ010000046.1, on the reverse strand, counting down.
GTATTTCAGTACCGAGGCATGGGTCGATTTCAAGCTCTGGGGTTACGTGCTGCCCCTGGCCTTCATCGTCGGCCAGGGTTTCTACATCGCGCCTCATCTTCGGAACCACGAATCGCAAGCGGAGCGTCGCCCATGAACATCACCGCCGCGGCAATCGACCGCTGCCTGCGCGAGCGCCTCGCGCCGCAGCAACTCGAAGTCCTCGACGAGAGCTATCAGCACGAAGGCCACGCCGGTGCCAACGGCACCGGCTTCGGCACCCACTTCCGGGTCCGGATCCAGGCCACGCAGTTCGAGGGCCGCAGCCGCGTGGCGTGCCATCGGCTTGTGTATGATGCGCTGCGCGAATTCGTCGACCAGGGCCTGCATGCGCTGTCGATCGAGGTGGTCCGCTGACGACCGCCAACCCGCCTGTCCTGGCCAGGACGGGCAGTCTCCCCTCCCCCAACCTGTCGAGATCCAACATGAATCGTTCCCTGCTTGCCGCCTTGCTCGCGGCCGTGTTCACCACCTGCGCAGCCTTGCCGGCAGCGGCGCAGAACGTCGCCATCGTCAACGGCAAGGCGGTCCCGACGGCACGCGTGGACGCGCTGGCCAAGCAACTGGCGAAAGCGGGACGCCCGGTCACGCCGGAGATGCAGGCTCAGCTGCGCGAAGAAGTCATCACGCGCGAGATATTCGTGCAGGAAGCCAGGAAGCACAAGCTCGACGTCACGGATGACTTCAAGGTCCAGATGGAACTGGCGCGCCAGGCGATCCTGATCCGCGAACTGTTCAACGACTACCAGGAAAAGCACCCGATCACCGATGCCCAGGCCAAGGCCGAGTATGACAAGTTCGTCGCTGCCAACGGTGGCAAGGAATACCGCGCGCGTCACATCCTGGTCACGACCGAAGACGAGGCCAAGTCGATCATCGCCAGCCTCAAGAGCGGCGGCAATTTCGAGGAGATCGCGAAGAAGCTCTCCAAGGATCCGGGCTCGGGCGCCAACGGCGGCGAACTCGATTGGGCACCCGCGGGCAACTACGTGAAGGAGTTCGCCGACGCGCTGGCGGCGCTGGAGAAGGGCAAGATGACCGAGACGCCGGTGAAGACCCAGTTCGGCTACCACGTGATCCTGCTGGAGGACGTGCGCGACGCGCAGTTGCCGAAGTTCGACGAGGTCAAGCCGCAGATCGTGCAGCAGTTGCAGCAGCAGCAACTGGCCAAGTACCAGCAGGACCTGCGCGAGAAGGCCCGGATCCAGTAGGCTGGCGCCGCCCGCACGCCCCAGTACCTGGAGCCGTGTCGGATCCGCGCCGGCGGCAAGCCGGCGAAGCCCGGCTCAAGGCGCGGCGCGGGTACGCAGGCGCAGCAGCCAGCCGTTGGCGATGCCCGAGAGCACGATGAGCGCGATGCCGGCAAACGACCAGGCGCCCGGGAGGGCAGCGAAGACCAGCCAGCCCAGCAGGACCGCAAAGCCGACCTGGCTGTAGGTGTAGAGCGCGACCACGCTCGCGGACGCACGCTGGTAGGCCAGCGTGAGCAGGAAATGGCCGAGCGCGCCGAACAGGCCCATGGCCAGCATCGACGCCCACAGCACACCCGAGTGCACCGTGGTCCAGCTCCAGGGCAGCAGCAGGCAACTGGCGATGGCGCCGACCCACATGCTGGAGAAGTGCACCGCCGCCGGCTGCTCGGTGCGCCCGAGATGGCCGCTGAGCAACTGGTAGCCGGTCGTCGCCGCCACGCAACTGAGCGGCAGCAGCGTCGCCCAGCTGAAGTTCGAGCCGCCGGGCTGGATGATGAACAGCGTGCCGGCAAAGCCGGTCACGACGCAGACCCACCGCCAGCGGCCCACATGCTCATGCAGCAGCGTGGCCGACAGCACGGTCACCACCACCGGGGTGATCATCATGATGGCCGCGAAATCGGCCAGCGCAATCAGCCGCAGGCTGAACATCGCCAGGATGGTGCTGGCCATCAGCAGCAGGCCGCGCAACACCAGCAGTCCGGGCTGGCGCATCTGCCAGACCTGGCTTCGATGGCGCGGCAGCAGCCAGGCCGAGGACAGCAGTGCCTGCAACACGTAGCGCACGCACAGCGCCATCAGCACCGGAACCGTCTGCACGACGTATTTCGCCGCGGTATCCATCGCGGCGAACAGACCACAGGCGGTGACGGCAAAGGCGATCGCCGCCAGTGTCGCGGCGCGCTGCTGCGTGGCGCTCACTCGGCTACCGTCCGTACGGCGCACTGCGGGGCTGAGTACCTTGGGGACGGTCCTTCGGGTGAGGTCCCAGAAAGGGCCCACTCGTCGTTGCAAGGCCTCGCCGGGGCGCCACCGCGGCTGCGCCTTGCGCCTGGATTGGGCTTTTTCTGGGACTCCACGCGGGCACGATGCATATCTTCACAGGCTCTTGCTCAGCCGACCCAGCGGCGTGCGTTGTGCCACAACTGCATCCAGGGGCTTGGCTGGTCGCGGTCCTGGTCGGTCCAGCTCATCTGGATGTTGCGAAACACCCGCTCGGGGTGCGGCATCATGGCCGTGAAGCGACCATCCGGGGTGGTGACTGCGGTCAGGCCGTCCGCGCTGCCGTTCGGGTTGAACGGATAGACCTGCGTGGGCTTGCCGTGATTGTCGGTGTAGCGCAAGGCGGCGAGCACGCGGCTGGCGTCGCCACGCCGGGAGAAGTTCGCGAAGCCCTCGCCATGCGCCACCGCGATCGGCATGCGGCTGCCGGCCATGCCGGTGAAGAACAGCGAGGGCGACTGCAGCACCTCGACCATCGCCAGCCGGGCCTCGTAGCGCGCGCTCTGGTTGGTGGTGAAGCGCGGCCAGTGCGCGGCGCCCGGGATGATGTCGGCCAGTTCGGCGAACATCTGGCAGCCGTTGCACACGCCCAGGCCAAAGCTGTCGCCGCGCTGGAAGAACGCGCCGAACTGTTCGGCCAGCGCCGGGTGGAAGGTGATGGAGCGCGCCCAGCCGATGCCCGCGCCGAGCGTGTCACCGTAGCTGAAACCGCCACACGCGACGAGGCCCTGGTAGTCGGCCAGGTCGGCGCGGCCGGCCTGCAGGTCGCTCATGTGCACGTCGACCGCGTCGAAGCCGGCCTCGGTGAAGGCGTAGGCCATCTCCACGTGGGAATTCACGCCCTGCTCGCGCAGCACCGCCACGCGCGGGCGGGTCGCGAGCAGCGCAGGCGCCGCGGTCACGAAGCTCGGCGCCAGGTGCAGGCCGGGGTCGGACGGGTCTCCCGCCTGGGCGTGCTCCTCGTCCGCGCATTGCGGGTTGTCGCGCTGGCGGCAGATCTTCCAGCTCACGCCGTCCCAGGCCTGCTGCAAGTCGCGCAGCGACGCGCTGAATACGGCCTTGGCGTCGCGCCAGATCTGTACGGCGCCGACACCGGTGTCGAGCGCGCTCCCGGCTGGACGGGTCTTGCCGATGCAGTGGCTGTGCCGGCTCAGGCCGTGTTCGCGCAGTACCTGCATCACCGCGCCGCGCTCGGCGCTGCGGATCTGCAGCACCACGCCGAGTTCTTCGTTGAACAGCGCCTGCAGCGTGCGCTGCTCGCGGCGCGCCTGCACCTGTGCCGCCCAGTTCTTGCTGTCCCCGTGGTCGGCACGGCTGTCCTGGACGCCGTCCCCTTCGGTGATGAGCAGGTCGACGTTGATCGCGACGCCAATCCGACCGGCGAACGCCATCTCGCAGACGGTGGCGAACAGGCCTCCGTCGCTGCGGTCATGGTAGGCCAGCAGCAGGCCGCTGCCGCGCAGGGCATTGACGGCATCGACCAGCGCGACCAGATCGCGCGCATCATCGAGGTCCGGCGCCTCGGCACCGACCTGTCCGAGCGTCTGGGCCAGGATGCTGCCGCCCATGCGGCAACGGCCACGCCCCAGGTCCACCAGTACCAGCGTGCTGTCCGCAACGCTGCGGTCGAGTTGCGGCGTGAGGCTGCCGCGCACGTCCTGCAGCACGGCAAAGGCGCTCACCACGAGTGAGACCGGCGAGCTGACCTGGCGCACGCTGCCGTCCGCCGGATCCAGCCAGCGGGTATGCATCGACAGGGAGTCCTTGCCGACCGGGATCGAGATGCCCAGCGCCGGGCACAGCTCCATCGCCACCGCCTGCACGGTGGCGTACAGGTCGGCGTCCTCGCCCGGCGCACCGCAGGCGGCCATCCAGTTGGCGGAGAGCTTGACGCGCGGCAGTTCGATCGGAGCGGCGAGCAGGTTCGTGATGGCCTCGGCGACCGCCATGCGGCCAGAGGCCGGCGCGTCGATCACGGCCAGCGGGCTGCGTTCGCCGAGCGCCATCGCCTCGCCACGAAAACCCCGGTAGTCGGCGAGCGTGATGGCGCAGTCGGCCACCGGCACCTGCCACGGCCCGACCATCTGGTCGCGGTGCGTGAGCCCGCCGACGCTGCGGTCGCCGATCGTGACCAGGAAGCGCTTGGAGGCGACCGTCGGATGGGCCAGCACCGCGAAGGCCGCCGCCTGCAACGTGCAGCCTTCCAGGGAAAGTTCGGCAAAGGTGCGCGCCACGCTGTGCACCACGCGCTGCATCCGGGGCGGCTTGCCGAGCAGCACTTCGAGCGGCAACGCCACCGGGGTTGGCCGGCCCTCGTCGTGCACCACCAGGTCTGGCTGCGCCGTGGCCTCGCCCACCACGGCGAACGGGCAGCGTTCGCGCGCGCAGATGGCCGCGAACTGCCCCAGCGCAGCCGGTGCGATCGCAAGCACGTAACGTTCCTGGCTCTCGTTGCACCAGATCTCGCGCGGGCTCATGCCGTGGTCGTCCAGCGGGATCGCCCGCAGATCGAAACGCGCCCCGCAGCCGGCATCATGGACCAGTTCCGGAAATGCGTTGCTCAGCCCGCCGGCACCGACGTCGTGAATCGCCAGGATCGGGTTGGCCTCGCCCAGCGCCTGGCAGTGGTTGATGACCTCCTGCGCGCGGCGCTGGATTTCGGGGTTGCCGCGCTGCACGGAATCGAAGTCGAGCGCAGTGGCGTTGGTTCCGCTGGCCATGGAACTGGCCGCGCTGCCGCCCAGCCCGATGCGCAGGCCGGGGCCGCCGAGCTGGATCAGCAGGCTGCCGGGTGCGAACGCCTGCTTGCGCGTGAGCCGCGCGTCGATGCTGCCCAGCCCGCCGGCGAGCATGATTGGCTTGTGGTAGCCGCGGCGCACCGTGTCGACGTCGCTGCTGGCGGTGAGTTCGTATTCGCGGAAGTAGCCCAGCAGGTTCGGCCGGCCGAATTCGTTGTTGAAGGCGGCCCCGCCGAGCGGGCCCTCGATCATGATCTGCAGCGGACTGGCGATGTGGGCCGGACGGCCGTAGCTGCTGCCGCCGTCATCGAGGCCGAGTTGCGACACGCAAAAACCGGTCAGGCCCGCCTTTGGGCGCGACCCGCGCCCGGTGGCGCCCTCGTCGCGGATCTCGCCACCGGCTCCGGTGGCGGCGCCGGGGAACGGCGCGATTCCCGTCGGGTGGTTGTGCGTCTCCACCTTCATCAGCACGTGCTGCAGGGTGTCGGACGCGCGGTAGCTGCGCGGTCCCGGTGCGGTGTCCTGCGTGCCGCCAGCGGGGGCGAATGACTGCACAGTCGCACCCTCCATCACCGAGGCGTTGTCCGAATAGGCCACCACCGTGTGCTGCGCATGCTCGCGGTGCGTGTGGCGGATCATGTCGAACAGCGACGCATTTCGGGGCACGCCATCGATCGTGAAGCGTGCGTTGAAGATCTTGTGCCGGCAATGCTCGCTGTTGGCCTGCGCGAACATCATCAGTTCCACGTCGGTCGGGTTGCGCTGCAACTGACCGAAGGCGTGCTCCAGGTAATCGATCTCGTCGTCGGCCAGCGCCAGGCCCAGGCGCTGATTGGCCTGGACCAGGGCCGTGCGTCCGGCGCCGAGCAGGTCGATCTGCTCGAGCGCCGCCGGAGTTGCCTCGTGGAACAACTGCGCGGCATCCGCGCGCTCGAACAGCACGCTCTCGGTCATGCGGTCGTGCAGCAGGTCGGCCAGGTGCACCAGCTGTTGCGCGTCCGCAGTGCGCGGCCGCCAGCCGCTGCCAAACCCGATGCGGTATTCCACCACCCGTTCGATCCGGCGCACTGCCAGGCCGCAATTGTGCGCAATGTCGGTGGCCTTGGACGCCCAGGGCGACACCGTGCCCAGGCGCGGCGTGACGAGCACCAGTGCGCCCTCGCTGCTGCCATGGTACGGCTCGCCATAGTCCAGCAGGGCCGCCAGCTGCTGCGCCAGTGTCGCCTCCAGTGGCCGATCGGACCAGACCAGATGCAGATGGCGCGCCTGCAGCCGCTCGACCTGCCGGGACACCGCCTGCAGGCGCGCCAGCAGTTGACGGGAGCGAAAAGGGCCAAGAGCGTTGCCGCCTTCGAAGCTGGTGATGGTCTGGGTCACGGGACGGATCGGAAAAGCGTCGCGGGCGGGCGGCTGCCCGGCCAAATCCGCGCTGTCGGGATGGGCGGTGCGGGCGGGCCATTCTATCTTCCTGCCGATGGGATAATTGACCGATGACAATCTCCTACAAGGACGCCGAGGGCGTCGCGGGCATGCGCGTGGCCGGCCGCCTGGCCGGCGAGGTACTCGACCATCTCGCTGCGCACGTGCAGCCCGGCGTCACCACCAATGAACTCGACCGGATCGCACACGACTACATGACCCAGGTGCAGCAGGTCGTCCCGGCCCCGCTGAACTACCGCGGCAGCGGCAGCATCCCGTACCCGAAGTCGATCTGCACCTCGGTCAACCACCAGGTCTGCCACGGCATTCCGGGCGAGCGGGTACTCAAGCGCGGCGACATCGTCAACATCGACATCACCGTCATCAAGGACGGCTGGCACGGGGACACCAGCCGCATGTTCATCGTCGGCGAGGCCTCGATCGCGGCGCGGCGGCTGTGCAGCCTCACCTACGAGGCGATGTGGCGCGGCATCGTGATGGTGCGTCCGGGCGCACGCCTGGGCGACATCGGCTGGGCGATCCAGAAATTCGCCGAGTCGCACGGATTCAGCGTGGTGCGCGAGTTCTGCGGCCACGGCATCGGGCGGGCGTTCCACGAGGAGCCGCAGGTGCTGCACTACGGCAAGCCCGGTACGCTGGAGGAACTCCGGCCCGGCATGACCTTCACCATCGAACCGATGATCAACGCCGGGCGCAAGGAAATCAAGGAGGGTCCGGAGAAGGACGGCTGGACCATCGTCACCAAGGACCACTCCCTGTCGGCGCAGTGGGAACACACGGTGCTGGTCACGCAACAGGGCTACGAGGTCCTGACCTTGTCCGCGGGCAGCCCCCCGCCACCAGACTTTGTGCCCGGCAACTGAAGCGCCCAGCGCGCCCGCGCCAGCCCCTGCGCCGCAGGAGACGCTGATCGATTTCCGCTCCCGCAAGCGCGACTTGCTCGCCTCCATCCGCGCCGGCGCGGCGTCGACCCGGGCCGTCGGCAAGGCCTTGACCGCGCTGTCCGACCTCGCCGATGCGACGCTGCGCGGATTGTGGCGCCAGGCCGGCCTGCGTGGCGCGTGCGCACTGGTGGCGGTCGGCGGCTACGGGCGTGCCCGCCTGTTCCCGTACTCGGACGTCGACGTCATGGTGCTGCTCGGGCCGCACGCCCGGGTGCAGGACGACAACGGCTTGCAGACACGCATCGAGACCTTCATCGGCAGTTGCTGGGACAGCGGGCTGGAGATCAGTTCGAGCGTGCGCAGTGTGGATGAGTGCCTGCTGGAAGCGGCGAAGGACGTGACCGTGCAGACCGCGCTGATCGAATCGCGTCTGGTGGTGGGCCAGCGTGCGCTGTACGCGAAACTGGTTTCGTGCATGGCGCAGGCGCTCGATGCGCGCGCGTTCTTCGTCGCGAAGTCGCTCGAGATGCGCCAGCGCCACACCAAGTACGAGGACACGCCCTACGCGCTGGAGCCCAACTGCAAGGAGTCACCGGGCGGGCTGCGCGACCTGCAGATGCTGCTGTGGCTGTCGCGTGCCGCCGGCCTGGGCAAGAACTGGGACGAACTGGCCCGCTCGGGCCTGGCCACGGCGTTCGAGGTGCGCCAGATCAAGCACAACGAGGCGCTGCTGCGGGTGATCCGCATGCAGTTGCACCTGATCGCCGGCCGGCGTGAGGACCGGCTGGTGTTCGACCTGCAGACGGCGGTAGCCGAAGCGCTCGGCCAGCGCGCGATGGCGGTACACGCCGCAGCGGGCGCGGCGCGCGCACCCAGTGCGCTGCGTGCGAGCGAGGCGCTGATGCGGCGCTACTACTGGGCGGCCAAGGCGATCACACAGCTCAACCAGATCGTGCTGCTCAACATGGAGGAGCGGCTCTATCCGTCCGGCGCACAGCCGCAGCGGATCAACGCCTGGTTCAACGAGAAGGCCGGCATGATCGACGTGGCCAGCGACGATCTGTTCCTGCGCCAGCCGCACGCGATCCTGCGCACCTTCCTGCTCTACCAGACCACCAGCGGCACCAAGGGTCTGTCCAGCCGCACCCTGCGCGCGCTGTACAACGCGCGCACGGTGATGGGGGCGCGCTTTCGCAACGACCCGGTGAATCGGGCCACCTTCCTGCGGATCATCCAGCAGCCCGAAGGCCTGACGCACGCCATGCGGCTGATGAACCAGACCTCGGTGCTCGGGCGCTACCTGTGGGTGTTCCGGCGCATCGTCGGGCAGATGCAGCACGACCTGTTCCACGTCTACACGGTGGACCAGCACATCCTGATGGTGCTGCGCAACATGCGCCGCTTCTTCATCGTCGAGCACGCGCACGAATATCCCCTGTGTTCGCAGCTCGCAGCCGGTTGGGACAAGCCCTGGGTGCTCTACCTGGCGGCGTTGTTCCACGATATCGCCAAGGGTCGCGGCGGCGACCATTCCGAACTCGGGGCTCGCTGCGCGCGCCTGTTCTGCCGCCAGCACGGCATCGCGCAAGAGGACGCGCGCATGATCGAGTTCCTGGTGCGCGAGCACCTGGTGATGAGCACGGTCGCTCAGAAGTCCGATCTGGCCGACCCGGACGTGGTGCTGCAGTTCGCCGCCAGGGTGGGCAACGAGCGCCGGCTCACCGGGCTGTACCTGCTCACGGTGGCCGACATCCGTGGCACCTCGCCCAAGGTATGGAATGCCTGGAAAGGCAAATTGCTCGAAGACCTGTACCGGCTCACGGTGCGCGCGCTGGGCGGCGCGGCGCCCGATCCGCACGCGGAGGTCGAGGCGCGCAAGCGCAAGGCGCTGGAGAAGATCGCACGGCACGGCCTGCCGCACGATGCGCACGTGGCACTGTGGAACACGCTGGACGTGGGCTATTTCATGCGCCACGACAGCACCGACATCGCCTGGCACGCGCGCCAGCTGTGGGATCGTGTCGGCGCCGACGCCCCGGTGGTACGCGCGCGCCGCTCCCCGGTGGGCGAAGGGCTGCAGGTCATGGTTTATACCCCCGACCAGGTCGACCTGTTCGCGCGCATCTGCGGATACTTCGACCGCAGCGGCCTGAGCATCCAGGACGCGCGCATCCACACCACGCGCAATGGCTATGCGCTCGACACCTTCCAGGTCGTGAGCGATGTCCTGCCCGAAGCCGGGCACGACCCGACGCGCGAGGTCGAAGCCTCCCTGGCGCGCGCGATCGTCGATGCCGGCGCCCTGCGCGAGCCGGGCAAGGGCCGCGTGTCGCGCCGCGTCCGGAGCTTTCCGGTCACGCCACGCGTCACGCTGCGCCCGGACGAAAAAGGCCAGCGCTGGCTGCTCAACATCACGGCCAGCGACCGGGTGGGCTTGCTCTACGCGGTGGCCCGGGTGCTGGCACGCCATGCGATCAACCTGCAACTGGCCAAGATCACCACCCTGGGCGAACGGGTCGATGACACCTTCCTGATCGACGGCGCGCAGTTGCAATACAACCGCGAACAGATCGCCATCGAAACCGAACTGCTGCAGGCGCTGGGCTGAAAGCGGCGCGCGATCGGGTCTCGCGCCGGCGCTCGATTCGCTTCGGGATGCTGGCGCACCCGCCGGTACGCAGCTCACTGGGCTACCCTCCGTGCTTCGCACTGCGGGGCCGAGCGCCTTGGGAACGGCCCGGCGGCGCTCACTCGTCCCCGGCCTGCTCCAGCCCCGGAAACAGCACCGAGGTATAGCCAAACTGGCTGAAATCGCGCACGCGCATCGGGTACAGCACGCCCATCAGGTGGTCGCACTCGTGCTGCACCACGCGCGCGTGGAAGCCGCTGGCGTGGCGGTCGATCGGGTCGCCGTACTGGTCGAAGCCCCGGTAGTGCACGCTGGCGTGGCGCGGCACGACGGCGCGCAGGCCGGGCACCGACAGGCAGCCCTCCCAGTCCTCGATCAGCGCCGGCTGTCCATCGGCGTCGGCCAGTGGCGTGACGGTCGGGTTGATGAGCACGGTGCGCGGGACCGGCGTGGCATCGGGGTAGCGCGGGTTGGCGGTACCGGTCCCGAAGATCACCAGTTGCAGGTCGACGCCGATCTGCGGTGCGGCCAGGCCTGCGCCGTTGGCTGCGTGCATCGTGTCGAGCATGTCGCTGATCAAGCGGTGCAGCGCGTCGGTGTCGAATTCGGTCACCGGTTGCGCCACACGCAGCAGGCGCGGGTCGCCCATCTTCAGGATCTCACGCAGCGCCACCGAGCATCTCCTTGAAGCGGGCCTCGTCGATCACCGGCACGCCGAGCGAGCGCGCGCGCTCGAGCTTGCTGCCGGCTTCCGAGCCGGCGAGCACGTAATCGGTCTTGCTGCTCACCGAGCCGGCCACCTTGGCGCCGGCACCTTCGATCAGCTCCTTCGCCTGCTCGCGCCGCATCGACGGCAAGGTGCCGGTGATGACGAAGGTCTTGCCGGCCCAGGCCAGCGCCTGCCGCGGCGCGGGCGCGGCTTGCTCCCAGCGCAGCCCGCAGGCACGCAATTGCTGCACCACGTCGCGGTTGTGCGGTTCGTCGAAGAAGTCGCGCACGCTCTGCGCGACGACCGGTCCGACGTCGGCGACTTCCAGGTACTGCTGCAGGTCGGCCGCCATGACCGCGTCGAGCGTACCGAAGTGGCGCGCCAGTTCCTTTGCCGTCGCTTCGCCGACGTGCCGGATGCCGAGCCCGAACAGGAAGCGCGCCAGCGTGGTCTGCTTCGAGTGTTCGAGCGCTTCGAGCAGGTTGCGCGCGGACTTCTCCGCCATGCGTTCGAGCCCCGACAGGGTTGCCAGGTCGAGACGGTACAGGTCGGGCAAGGTGTGGATCAGGCCGGCGTCCACCAGCTGGTCGACCAGCTTTTCGCCCAGGCCGTCGA